>CAYWAR010000152.1:0-6401 GCA_964455765.1 uncultured Elusimicrobia bacterium | reverse complement strand
GGAGGAGGAGCTCGACTCCCTGCGGGAAGTCCCGGCGCTCACGCTCGACGGCAGCAAAGTCGAGTTGATGGTCAACCTGGACAATCCCGAGGAGATGCGCTCCGTGCTGTCCCTTAAGGGCGACGGGGTCGGGCTCTTCAGGACCGAATATCTTTTCCTCAACCGCACGGCTCCACCCGGCGAGGAAGAGCAGTCCCGGGTCTATATCCAGACTGCCCGCTCGATGGGTGAGCAGCCGCTGGTCATCCGCACCGCGGACATCGGAGGGGACCGCCTCAGTTCGCTGGGCATCGACGCTCCCAGGAACGAGGCCAATCCGTTCATGGGCCTGCGCGGCATCCGGCTCTTCCTGCGCCACTCGGAACTGCTCAAGGTGCAGTTCCGGTCCATCCTCCGGGCCTCGGGGAGCGGGAACGTCAAGGTGATGCTGCCGATGGTGTCCTCGCTTCGGGAATTGCAGAGCGCGCGCCGGGTGTTCTTCCAGGCCCAGCAAGAACTGCTCGCGGAAGGCGTCGAGGTCAAGCCCCGCGTCGAGCTCGGGATCATGGTGGAGATCCCCTCCGCGGCGATCCTCCTGGACGCGCTCCTCCCCGAGGCGGATTTCGTCTCCATCGGGACCAACGACCTCATCCAGTACACGCTGGCCGTCGACCGCATCAACGAGGAGGTCGCGCATCTCTACGACCCCTTCCACCCGGCGGTCTTGCGGCTCATCGATCAGATCGTCGAAGCCGCTCACCGGCACGGCAAGAAGGTGTCCGCCTGCGGCGAGATGAGCTCCGACCCCAAGACCGCGCCCCTGCTCCTGGGCCTGGGCGTGGACACCCTTTCCTTGACCCCCCGCATGTTCCTCAGGATAAAGCAGATCGTCCTGGCCCTCTCCATGGAGAAGACCCGCGCCATGGCCCGGCAGGCGCTGGCCATGGGGGATTCCGATTCGGTGCGCAAACTCGCCGCAGGACTCTCGGCCGGGACTTCGTGAGCCACATCCGCAACTTCTCCATCATCGCGCACATCGACCACGGCAAGAGCACGCTGGCCGACCGCCTGCTCGAGCGTACGGGGACCGTCGACCCGCGCAAGATGAACGCCCAGATGATGGACTCCATGGACCTCGAGCGCGAGAGGGGGATCACCATCAAGGCGAAGGCCGTGCGCATGATCCACAAGGACGCCCAAGGCGCGGAGTACATCCTCAATCTCATCGACACCCCCGGGCACGTGGACTTCTCCTATGAGGTCTCGCGCGCCCTGGCCGCCTGCGAGGGGGCGCTGCTCGTCGTGGACGCGACGCAGGGGGTGGAGGCGCAGACCCTGGCCAACTCCGACCTGGCCCAGGCGCTGGGCCTGAAGATCATCCCCATCATCAACAAGATCGACCTGCCCGCGGCCGACATCGAAGGGACGCACGAGCAGATCTACGACGTGCTCAAGATCCTGGATGATCCGATCTCCGTCTCCGCCAAGGACGGGGCCGGGGTCGACGCCGTCCTGGCCGCCCTCATCGCCCACATCCCCCCGCCCAAAGGCTCCGTCGACAAGCCGTTGGCCGCCCTCGTCTTCGACTCGGTCTACGACCCCTACCGCGGGGTGATCCTGTTCGTGCGCGTGGTGGACGGCGCGCTCGCCCAGGGCGACAAGGTCCGTTTTTTCTCCAAGAGCCTGGAGCTCAACGTCGAGGAGGTCGGGTATCTGACGCCCAAGCAGACTCGTTCCGAGCGCCTGCTGGCCGGCGAAGTGGGCTATCTCGTCTGCGGGATCAAGGACATACACCAGATCCGCGTGGGCGACACCATCATGGACGTCGCGCGGCCCCTGGAGCGGGCGCTCCCGGGCTATAAGGACGCCAAATCCGTCGTGTTCGCGGGGGTGTTCCCGGTGAACCCGGCCGACTACGGCGCCCTCAAGGGGGCGCTGGAGAAGCTTCATCTGGAGGATTCCTCCTTCAATTATCAGGTGGAGACTTCCCAGGCGCTGGGCTTCGGCTTCCGCCTCGGTTTTCTGGGGCTCCTCCACATGGACATCGTCAAGACGAGGCTGGAGCGCGAGTTCGACCTCAATCTCATCGTCACCAGCCCCAACGTGGTGTTCCAGCTGCGCCGCCGAGGGGAAGGGGCGTGGCTGACCATCGACAATCCCGCGAAATTCCCCCACTATGGGGACATCGAAGCCGTGGCCGAGCCTTTCGTGCACGTGACCATCGTCCTGCCCGTGCGCTTCCAGGAGCCGGTCATCACCCTGCTCAAGGAGCGGCGAGGAGAGCACCGCAGCGTGGAGTACCTCTCGGGCGACCGCATGATCATCCGTTTCGAGGTGCCTCTTTCGGAGATCGTGCTCGATTTCTACGACAAGCTGAAATCCGTTTCCAAGGGGTACGCTTCCTTTGATTATGCGCCCAGCGAGATGCGCGAGTCCGATCTCGTCCGGCTCGAGCTGCTCATCCATAACGAGAGCGTCGACGCCCTCAGCCAGATCGTGCACAAGTCCAAGGCCTACGCGGTCGGCAAAGCCATGTGCGAGAAGCTCAAGGAGCTCATCCCGCGGCAGATGTTCGAGGTTGCGCTCCAGGCGTCGGTGCGGGGCAAGATCATCGCCCGGGAGAGCATCCCCGCCATGCGCAAGGACGTCCTCGCCAAGTGCTACGGCGGGGACATCACGCGCAAGAGGAAGCTCCTATCCAAGCAGAAGGAAGGCAAGAAGCGGGCGAAGCTCCTGGGCTCCGTCGAGATCCCCCAGGAGGCGTTCCTGGCTGTCCTGCGGATAAATCAGTAAAATAGTGGGCCATGGAAGAACGACTGTTCTGGATCGGGATCGTGATGGGCGCTTACGCGTGGGCGACCAAGCGCTGGGCCGGCGAGGGGCGTTTAGACGACAGGCTCAAGGCCGCCCTTTGGCACGCCCTGTTCCTGGCCATGGCCGCGTTCGCGGCCGTGCTGGTGGCGGTCCTCTCCATCGAGAGCCGCAGCCGGAATTTCTCGGCCGGCGGCCCGCTGGGCATACGGGAGTTCGCGCCCAGCCTCCTGGGCGCGCTGGCGGCGGGACTCTGGGGATTCTGGCGATCCTACGGCGAGGGCCGGGACGCCGAGAAGCGCCGGTTCTTCCTCAACGAGGACCTCGAGTGGGCCGAGACGGTGTTCTCCGCCGTGCTCCTGGCCTCCCTGCTCATGTACTTCGTCGTCCAGGCCTTCAAGATCCCCTCCGGCTCGATGGAGAGCACGCTCAAGATCGGCGACCACCTCTTCGTCAACAAGTTCATCTACGGGGTGCGCATCCCGTTCACGGAGAAGCGCATCCTCAGGCTCAAGGACATCCAGCGCCGGGACATCGTGGTCTTCCGCTTCCCGACCGACGACCCCAAGGAAGAGCACTGCGGCAGCTCCCAATACGGGAAGGACTTCATCAAGCGCGTCATCGGCCTGCCGGGTGACGCCGTGGAGCTGCGCGGAGGACGGGTCTTCATCAACGGGCAAGCCGATGCCCAGGAGCCCTTCGCCCAGTACGTCGACACGGCGCGCATGGAGCGCTTCCCGGGGTCCTTCGCGGCCGGCGAATACCAGGGTCTCTGGCAGGGACGGCGCCTCGACAAGAGGCTGGGCGACGCGATGCGCGATGATTTCGGCCCCGTCACCGTTCCCGAGGGGGCGTATTTCGTGATGGGGGACAACCGCGACCGGTCCTGCGACGGCCGCTACTGGGGTCCGGTGTGGAAGAAGTATCTGAAAGGGAAGGCGTGGGTCATCTATTGGCCTCCGTCGAGAATGGGTCGCATCAGCTGATGAACGGCCGCGCGCGGCCGTTCATCAGTTCGTTGATATGAGGAAATTCCTTTTCTCCGCGTCGTTTCTTATATCGGCCTTCGTTTCAATGGGTCCGGTCCTCGCCAAGCCGTCCCAACCCGCGCGGGCGCAGGCCCCGCGCACGCCCCCCAGCGTCCTGGTGGCCTCCTTTGAGGGGATCATCAGCCCCGTGTCCGCGGAATTCATGACCGAGGCGGTCTCCCGGGCGGAGCGGGAAGGCCGCGACGCGCTGGTCCTCGTCCTCGACACCCCGGGAGGGCTCGAGACCTCCATGCGGGACATAGTCAAAGCCATCCTGGGCTCCCGCGTTCCTGTCATCGTCTATGTCCATCCCGCGGGCGCGCGCGCCGCCTCGGCCGGGGTCTTCATCGCCATGGCCGCGCATGTGGCGGCCATGACGCCGGGCACCAACATCGGCGCCGCCCATCCGGTGGCCCTGGGGGCCCTTCCCGGAGGCGAGAAGGGGAAGGAGGCCATGGACAAGGTGATGGAGGGGAAGGCGGTCAACGACGCGGCGGCCTATCTCAAGTCCATCGCCCATAAGCGGGGCCGCAACGAGGCTTGGGCTTTCGAAGCCGTGTCCAAAAGCACCTCCATCCCGTCCTCGGAGGCGGTGGCCATCGGCGTGGCGGACCTGGAGTCCCCGGGACTCGAAGAGCTGTTGAAGACGGTCGACGGTCGCAGGCTCCCGGACTTCGAGAAGCCGCTCAGGACGGCGGGAGCCGTCCTGGAGCGCATGGCCATGACGCGGCGCCAGAGATGGCTCGCCGCGCTGGTGGACCCCAACGTGGCCATGATACTCATGAGCCTCGGCGCCGCGGGGCTCTTCATCGAGCTCTACAACCCCGGCTTGATATTCCCGGGCATCGTGGGCGCGGTCTCGCTCCTGCTGGCCTTCTACTCCTTTCAGACCCTTTCCGCCTCCTATGCCGGGGTCCTGCTCATCCTGGCCGGCCTAGTCTTCTTCCTGCTCGAGATCAAGGTGACCAGCTACGGGATGCTGGCCGTGGGCGGGGCCGCCTCCGTCCTGCTGGGGGCCTTGCTGCTCTTCAAGCACCACACGCTCGGCGGAGTGAGCGTGTCCTGGACCATACTCTGGAGCAGCCTCGCGGGCCTGTTCGCGGTCACAGCCGCCATCTCCTACATCGTATTCAAGGCCTACTCCCGCAAGACCCCCACGGGTCCCGAGGGGATGGCGGGCGCGCTGGGCCGGGCGCGCGGCCCCGTTGATCCCAGGGGCAAGGTCCTCGTCTTAGGCGAGCTCTGGGAGGCGGAAGCCGAGGGCGGGGATATCCCGGACGGGGCCGAGGTCGTGGTCCTCTCCGTGGAAGGCCTCAAGCTCAAGGTCCGCCGCAAGTGACCTGCCCGCGATAAACGCGACCGCGTCGCCGGTCCCACCCGGCTTGGGTCCATCGCCGCGGCCCGCTTGGGCCTAACTGCCCTTTCAGCGCCGTCCTGAAGGGGCTATCCTCGGAAGGAATGAGGAAGCTCTCCCGCGTATTATCCCTGCTGATCTGTGCCGCTCTGCCGGCCACGGCGTGGCCGCAGACCGTCATGGCCCCATCGGGGATGCGCGGCGCCGGGCTCGTGACTCCGGCCGGGCGGGCTTTCCTCTTTTCCCTGAACTACCACCTCGATCAGGCCGCCTTGAAGATCGGGGTCGTCTCGGCGGGCTCCCTGCCTCTGGCGGGGACCATCGCCGGTTCCGCCCGGGAGGCCGAGGTCGCGCGCTATCTCGGTCGAGCCGCTTTGGCCACGGTACCGCAAGCCGCCGGCCCCTCTATTCCGGCCCAGGCCGCGCGCTTCGCGGCGCAAGCCTTGGCCGATCCGGCCGCTCGGCCTCGGGCCGTCGCGTTCTTGAGGGCCCAAGGGGAAATGGGCGCCGAGGCCGCGGACAAGATCGAAGCGCTCTCACCGAAGCCGGAGGCCCTGGAGTCCATACGGCGATTGGCTGAGGACCTGAAGGCCGCCTCCGGCGGCGGCCCGGGAAATCGTCTTGAGAATTTCTTTTCCAGCGGAGAGGGGTCGCTGGGAAACGAGGGGAACGCCTCCGGGCCCGTCATCACCGGCCCGGAGGCGTTCGCTTCCTACGCCGAACGGCGCTTCCATCCCGGGCTGCTGCGCTCGGGGGCGGCCGTTGCCTACAAGAGGGCGCCCCGTCCCGCGGTCGAAGCCGTCCCCGGGGATAAGGAGCTCTCCGACGAGGTGGCCCTTTCTCCCCTCACCAACCCGGAACGCGAGCGGCTGATCGTGGAGCTCTTCAAGCAGGCCGGCGCGCAAGCCTCCGAGATACGGCTGCAGGACGCCGGGCGCGGGCGCAACAACATCCTCGTAGTCAAGAAAGGACGCGGCGACCGCGTGGTGGTCGTCGGCGGCCATCATGACAAGGTGAGCGAGGGGGCCGGCACCATCGACAACTGGACCGGCGCCACGATGGTCGTCAACCTCTATCAGGCCATGCGCGATTTGGACACCGAGGCCACCTATGTCTTCATCGCCTTCGCTCGGGAAGAGGAGGGGCTCCTGGGCTCGAGCCGCTACGTCGACGGGCTTTCCAAGGACCAGCGCTCCAAGATCGACGCGATGGTCAATCTCGACACCCTG
>CAYWAR010000151.1:719-6418 GCA_964455765.1 uncultured Elusimicrobia bacterium | reverse complement strand
GCACGCCCAGGGCCTTCATGTTCAGCGCCTGCTCCTCGATCTTCTTCTGGTTGTTGCCCGTGATGATGACCACCGCGGACGAAGTATCCAGTTGCCGCAGTTCCTTGAGAACCGTCAGGCCGTCCTTGTCCGGCAAGGAGATATCCAGGGTCACCAATTGGGGCTTGTGTTCCTTATACGCTTTTATGGCCGAGGCCGCGGAGTCGGCTTGGGCGACGATCTGGTGCCCCAGGGTTTCGAGCATCTCCTGGAGCATGAGGCGCAGGACCGGCGAGTCGTCCACGATCAAGATTCGGTATGCCATGGCACGCGTAGTGTAGCAGGGCGCGCAAGCCCGCGCAAGGTCAAGCCGCCGGGGCGGAGGCGAGCTCCAGCACCGCGCGCACGAGCTTCTCCGCGTCGGCGGCCAGTTCCGATATCCTGGGGGAGAGCATGTAAGCCGGGGTGCTGACTAATCGCCGGTCCTTGTCCACAACGACGTTTCCGATGGAGCAAACGGCGTGGCGGGCGCCCATGGCCTCCAGGGCCTTGGCCGTGCCCGCGTCGTTTCCGATGGTCAAGCTGGGTTTCTCCGCCCCGAACACCTTGGCGAGTATCACGGGCGCGATGCAGAGGGCCCCGATGGGTTTCCCCTGGGAATGGACCTCGCGCAGCAGCTTGGAGAGGTCCGCGTCCACGGAACAGTTGTGTCCGTCCTGGGCGAAGGTGGAGAGGTTCTTGGCCGCTCCGAAGCCGCCCGGCAGTATCACGGCGTCGAGCTCCGAGGCCTTGGCCTCTTTGAGGTCCCGCACGGCGCCGCGCGCGATGCGGGCCGACTCCAGCAGCATATTGCGCGTCTGCGCCTGGGGCTTGCCGCTGAGGTGGTCCATGACCCCCGCCTGATCCTTGTCCGGAGAGAAGCATGCGGCCTGAGCCCCGGCCTTGTCGATGGCCAGCAGGGTGAGCACCGATTCATGTATCTCCGAGCCGTCCAAACGGCCGCAACCCGACAAGATGACTCCGATCTTGATCATACCACCCTCCTGGCTGAGTTCCCCGCCTCGATTGAATCATACTCTGAGTCAGCCTGCTTTCGCTAGGGGAAAAATCCCTTATACACGAGTCATCTTCGGCGGATTCCATGGAATCCGCCGAAGATGACGGCGAAGCTTGATGGCGTGCGGGGAAAAAATGGACAATGACCTCCGGATGCCCCTGAAGACCGTCGCCGAGTTCAAGATACAGCGCCTCGAACTGCTCGACAGCGAGGGACGCCTCGACGCCTCCATCCCCCTGGACATATCCGACGAGACGCTCCTGCGCATGCACCGGCTCATGACCGAGCTGCGCGTCTATGACGAGAAGGCCTTCAAGCTCCAGCGCCAGGGCAGGCTCGGCACCTATCCGCAGATCCTGGGCCAGGAAGCCACGCAGGTGGTCCCCCCCCTCTGCTTGAAGCCCAAGGATTGGCTCATCCCGACCTACCGGGGGCAGGGGACTTATTTCGCCCGGGGCCAGAAGCTGCGCTACAACCTGCTCTATTGGGCCGGCGACGACAAAGGGGTGAATTTTCCGGAAGAGAACAACGACTTGATCTTCTCCATCCCGGTGGGAGCCCATCTGACCCAGGCCGCCGGCCTGGCCTGGGGAGCCAAGCTGGCCAAGGAGGGCGGCGCGGCGCTCTGCTACCTGGGCGACGGAGCGTCCTCGAAGGGGGATTTTCACGAAGCGCTCACTTTCGCGGGCGTCATGAAGCTCCCGGTCATCTTCCTCATCGAGAACAACCAATACGCCATCTCCCTGCCCCGCGAGCGGCAGTGCGCGGCCCGGACCCTGGCGCAGAAAGCCCTGGGCTACGGCGTTTTCGGCCTGCAGGTGGACGGCAACGACCCTCTCGCCGTCTATAAAGCCGTCTCGGACGCCGTCGCGCGCGCCCGCGCGGGCGAGGGTCCCTCGGTGCTTGAATGCGAGACCTACCGCGTCGGCCACCATACCACGGCCGATGACGCGGCCCGCTACCGCAGCGAGGCCGAGGTCGAGGGCTGGAAGGCGCGCGACCCCTTGGAGCGCCTGAGAAAGCATCTTTACTCCCGGGGGCTCTTGGACGAGGCCCGAGCCGCGGCCGCGGTCCGTGAAGCCGAGGCCATGGTGGTTGAGGAGATCCGCGCCTACGAATCCTTCCCCTCTCCCAACCCCCTGGACATGTTCTCCCACAACTACGCCGCGGCCCCTTGGGCTCTCGTCGAGCAGAGGGCCGAGCTGGAAGCGCTCTTAAAGGACAAGGTCCGGCGCAACGAGGTGGAGGAGCCGCCTCCGGCCGAGGGACGGTTCCCTTGACCAAGACGGCCGTCCCCGGCCGGGAGCTGAACCTGGTCCAAGCGGTCAACGAAGGGCTGCGCCAGGCCATGGAGGCCGACCCCCGCGTGCTCGTGCTGGGGGAGGACGTGGGCCTCAACGGAGGCGTCTTCCGCGCCACCGAAGGCCTTCAGAAGCTCTTCGGCGCCGAGCGCGTGGTCGACACCCCCTTAGCCGAGCTCGGCATCGTGGGCTGCGGCGTGGGGCTCGCGCTCTCCGGCATGCGTCCGGTCTGCGAGATACAGTTCGACGGCTTCCTCCCCTCGGTCATGGACCAGGTGCTCTGCCACATGGGCCGCATGCGCAGCCGGACCCGGGGCCGCAACAGCCTTCCCATGGTCCTGCGCGCCCCCCATGGGGGGCTCATCCACGCCCCGGAGCACCACTCGGAGAGCCCGGAGGGCTACTTCACGCACACGCCCGGCATCAAGGTGGTCATTCCCTCCACGCCGGAGGACGCCAAGGGGCTCATCCTCTCCGCGATCGAGGACCCCGACCCCGTGGTCTATTTCGAGCCCAAGAGGCTCTACCGCGCATCGCGCGGGCCCGTGCCCGAGGGGGTTTACCGCACGCCCATCGGCAAGGCGCGTCTTGTCCGCGAGGGGACCGACATCACCCTGATCAGTTGGGGCGCCATGGTGCATACCTGCCTGGACGCGGCCAAGCGCTTGGAGGCTTCCGGCGCCTCGGCCGAGGTGCTGGACCTGCGCACGCTCTCCCCGCTCGACTTGGACGCCCTGCTCGAGTCCGTGGGCAAGACGGGGCGCGCCGTGATCGCCCATGAGGCGCCCAACGCCGGCTCCTGGGCCGCGGAACTGAGCGCCCTGATCGGGGAAAGGGCCTTGCTCAAGCTCAAGGCGCCGGTGCGGCGGGTGGGAGGCTGGGACATCCGCCAGCCTTTGTTCAAGCTGGAGCGTTTCTACATCCCCGACGCGCACCGCGTCGAGACGGCCTGCAAAGAGACGATGAGCTTTTAGGAGACCCCCGCAACACAGGCGCCCCGCTGTCGATCCTTTGGGCGCCGCGGGGGTTTTCGGGGGATATGTTCGGTAATATAAAGGAGAATACATGGCATACGAATTCAGGCTGCCGGACATAGGCGAGGGGCTCACCGAGGGCGAGGTCGTCAAATGGCATGTCGCCGAGGGCGACTCCGTGGCGGAGAACCAGCCTTTGGTCAACGTCCTAACCGACAAAGCCGAGGTGGAGATACCCTCCCCCAAGACCGGGACCATCCGGAAGATCCTATTCAAGAGCGGGGATAAGGTCGAGGTGGGGGCCGTGCTCGTCGAGATCGACTCCGCCGACGGAGCCGCGGCCAAGCCGCAGGCCGCCGCGGCGCCGGCCCGCGTTCCGGGCGCTTCCGTGTCCTCGGGCGCTCCGCATGCCGCCTCCGGGACCCAGGTCTCGGCGACTCCGGCCGTCCGCAAGCTGGCCGCCGAGCTCAAGCTCGACCTGGCCTCCGTGGCGGCCACGGGCCCCGGCGGACGGATCACCGAGGAGGACGTGAGGAAGGCGGTTCGGTCCGCCGCGCCCGCGGAGGCCTCCGCCGGTCCGGTAGAGCGCGTCCCCTTCAAGGGCGTGCGCCGGCGCACCGCCGAGAAGATGACTCTGGCGGCGCGGACCATCCCCCATGTCACCCACGGCGACGAGGCCGACGCGACCGAGCTCGCCGCCCTGCGCGAGAAGCTCAAGGGCGAGGCGGAGAAGAAGGGCGTCAAGCTCACCTACCTGGCCTTCCTCCTGCGGGCGCTCGTCCCCACGCTCAAGGAGTTCCCCAACCTCAACGCGAGTCTCGACGAAGGGAAGGAGGAGATAGTCCTCAAGAAGCACTACCACATCGGCTTCGCCGTGGCCGCGGAGCAGGGGCTCTATGTGCCGGTCCTGCGCGACGCGGACAAGAAGGACCTCTGGCAGTTGGCGCGGGAGATCGCCGAGCTCTCGGGCAAGGCGCGCGAGAACAAGCTCGGACCCGCGGAGCTCTCCGGAGGGACTTTTTCGGTGACCAGTATCGGCTCCATCGGCGGGCTCTGGGCCACCCCCATCATCCTCCATCCCCAATCCGCCATCCTCGGGGTCATGAAGATGCAGGAGCGGCCGGTGGCGCGCGGCGGGAAAGTGGCGGTGCGCACGATGCTCAACCTGGCGCTCTCCTTCGATCACCGTCTGCTCGACGGGGCCGAAGCCGCGGCCTTCATGAACGCGTTCATCAAGCGTCTGGAGGCGCCGGCCTCCCTGGTCTGAGGTCATGTCGATCAGCGCCCAAGAGCTCATCGGCCTCTACGGCCTCCTGCGCCACCCCGAAGGCGGGTGGTTCCGGGAAAGCCACCGCTCCGCCGGCGTCATCCCCCGCAGCGTCCTTCCCGCGGCGTTCGCCGGGCAGAGGTGCTACTCCACCGCGGTGTTCTTCCTGCTCCAGAAAGGCGAACGGTCCCTGCTCCACCGCCTGGCCTCCGAGGAGATCTGGCATTTCTATCTGGGAGATCCCCTGCGCCTGGTCCAGCTCGGCCCGGAGGGCGGGGCGGAGACCTTCCTCCTGGGCCAGGACGCGGCCGCGGGGCAGAAGCTCCAGCATGTCGTACCCGCCGGGACCTGGTTCGGGGCTTTCCCCGAGCCGGGCTCCGAGTACTCCTTCGTGGGCGCCACCGTGGCTCCCGGCTTCGATTTCGCCGACTTCGAGCTCGGCCGCCGCGAGGACCTGCTCAAGCGTTTTCCGCGGGCAAGCGAACATATCCGGGAGCTGACCGAGCCTTGATGAGCGACGGCTCGACGCTCGTCTTCGTCTACAACGCGGACAGCGGGCGGCTCAACGCCCTACTCGACATCGGCCACAAGATCCTCTCGCCCTCCACCTACTCCTGCAATCTCTGCGCCGTGACGCACTCCGCCTTCAGCATGCGCGGCGAATGGAAGGCTTTCGTGGAGGGTCTCGGTCTGCCGGTGGAGTTCCTCCACCGCGACGAGTTAGAGAAGAAGTACGGCCTTTCAGGGGCCGCGCTCCCCGCCGTGTTCCTCAAGGCCGAGGGCCGGCTCTCGCCGTGGCTTGGCTCCGAGGAGATAAACCGCTGCGCTTCTCTTGAAGGGCTGAAAACGCTGGTCCGCGAGAAGCTCTCCGCCGGGGCGCAGCGCTCTTAGGCAGGCAGAGCCCTGAGCATTTCGGCGGCGGAGTGGAAGCGCTTGGCGGGGTCCGCCGCGAGCGCCCTAGCCATGAAGGCGTCGAAGGAGGGCGGCAGGCCGGCGGCTTTGGATGGCGCCGCGTAGGCCGCGGCGCGCTTGTCGGCGAGAGGGTCGGGGCCCGCAAAGGGGAGCCGCCCCACGGCCGCCTCGTAAAGACAGACGCCCAGGGAATATAGGTCCGACTCCCG
>CAYWAR010000151.1:0-709 GCA_964455765.1 uncultured Elusimicrobia bacterium | reverse complement strand
CGCGTGATGGAGCCCAGCTCCTGCTCCGGGGACATGTAGCGGACGGCCCAGTCGGCGGTCCCGCTGACCCGGGAAGCGGTGGAACGGGCCGAATGCGCCAGCCCGAAATCGGTCACCTTGACCAGCCGCTCCTCGGTGACCAGGATGTTCGAGGGCTTCAATCCTTTGTGGAGGATGCCGCAGCCGGCCGCATAGTCGAGGGCCGAAGCGAGATGGGCGAGGAGCCCCTGGATGAGGCGGGGCGCCAATCGGCCGTGCTGTTCCAGGAGGCGCGCTAAAGAGGTCCCTCCGACGTATTCGATGACCAGGAAAGTCCGCCCGCCCTCGCTTTCGACTCCATGGATCTTGGCGATCCCGGGGTGCTGGAGAGCCGCGACCCGGCTCGCCTCGGACAGGAATCGCTCCAGCTCCCTGGGGCTGTGCTGAAGCTCCTCGCGCAGGATCTTGATCGCGACCTTGCGCTGAAGAGCCGTGTCCAGGGCCTCGTAGACAGTGCCCATGCCGCCGGCGCCCAGCTCGCGGATAAGCTGGAAATTTCCCCCCAGCAGGCCTGGGCCGCCCAGGAGCGAGGGCATGGACCCGGGAGGAAGCGAGCCGGCCGCCGGAGCCGGGAGGGCGGCCCGGGACCCCGCCGGCAGGGACCCCTGTGCCCCCGACGCGGACGGGAGGGGTTGGCCCGGGGGCAGGGGCGCCCCGGGCGCGGCGCAGA
>CAYWAR010000150.1:0-6451 GCA_964455765.1 uncultured Elusimicrobia bacterium | reverse complement strand
GGGCGCGCCGCGGCCTTGAGGCGGATGTCGACGAGATGTCCCCGCTGGCGCAGTATGCGCTCGATGAGGGAGGCGGCCTCTCCGGTCCCGAGCGGGGTGGTGTAGCGCGTGGCGATCTCGGAGATGTAGAAGTTGGCGAAGGCCGCGGCCGAGACCTGATTGGCGTTTCCGCCCAGAGCCGCCCGGCAGTAGAGGTCCATGAGGTCGACTACGTCCCGCATGGGGTCCTCCAGGAGGATGCTCTTGTCCTCCGAGAAGCGCGCGTAGACCTTCTTGGCTTCCTCATCGGTGCGGGCCGCCGCGGCCTCGGGCATGGCGCGGATCCACTCGGCGGCGTTGAGGGCGTCGAGCTCCAGATGGGCCCCCTCCTCGAAGGGCTGATTGGGGATGAGACCGCCCTTGTCCGCGCGTTGGAGCTCGCTCTTGAATAGCGCGAAGCTGGCCGGGAGTTGGTGGAGCGTCTCCTCCTCCCAGAGTCCGAGATAGAGCTTCCCCTTCCAGAAATAGCTGTCCGTGGGCTCCGGGATGGCGTGGCGGTCCCGATAACCCCCCATGCCGATGTGCTCGAGGATCTTCATCTGCTCCTCGGTGGAGTCGGTCCAGTACGCCACGCCCCGGTTGAAGGGGACCCCGGAGTAGAGCATCCCGCCCGCGGCGATGCCGCCCAGGACTTCCTCCTTCTCCAGGAGCAGGACGGACTTGCCGTGGTCGCTCAAGTAGGAGGCGGCGGTCATGCCGGCAAGCCCGCCCCCCACGATGACCGCGTCATAGCGCTTCTTATCCTGGGACGGTTCCCCCTTGGGCTTTTCGGGCAGGAAGGAAGCCGACTCCCCCCCGCGTATGGTCACCTTGAAGGACTTGGCCCAAGCCGCCCCGCCGGGCGCCGTGAGGAGGACGGCCAACAGCAGGGCTTCGAGCCGTCGAATGCTCATGTCCCTATTCTATTAAACCCCACGGCGGCCCGCCAGCATTACAACTCGCCGCGCGGATAGTTCATCTTGCTGGATCTCAGCGCTCGCTCTGACCGGACAGAGCCCGAAGCGTGATAGTGCGCCTCTTGCAAATCATAAGCCCAAGGGTTACCCTATTTTTGATGCGCCCGATCAGCTTCTTTCCACTTCTTTCAGCCCTGCTCGCCGTCTTCGTTTTAGCGCAGGAAACGACCAAGGCGCCCAGGCTGAAACTCATATCGCTCACCGGCAGCATCGAGGTGGAGAGCGGCGGCAAGAAGGCGGTCTTCAGCGGGGCCGACCTGCCGCCCGATCTCACGATAGCGCCGGGCTCCAGGGTGCGGATACTCTCCGGCCAGGCGGTATTCTCGGACGGCAAGATAGCGCTGTCGGCTCCGACGGGCGCGGATTTCACTGTGCAGGACCGCTCAAGTCGAGAGAGAGAGAGAGCCCCGCCGCCTTTGAGTTGTCTCTCTCAAAGACCAGCGCCAAGGTAGAGTTGGCATTCGACGGCAAGAGCGTGTTTCTGACCCCGGATTCGGCCGTGCTGGTGGGGGCAAGCCCCGGAGGCAAGGCCGAAGTCTCCGCGCTCCGGGGCGAGTTGAATATCCTCGGAGCCCCGGCGCCGCCCGTTCAGCCCGCGCGCAAGGACGCGCCCCCGGGCGAGAAGCGTCCCGGCGAAACCGCGCCGGTCCGGACTCCAGACGCCGAGACACCCGTCATGCACCTGCCCGAATGGCACCCGCCGCCGAGCTCACCGTGGCAGGACCTACTGGCGCCCAAGGCGCCGGCCTGCACTCTGGTCTGCGCCGCAGGTTGGGAGCTTGATTCGACTACTTGCCGATGCCTGCAGATATGGTTTTGCGCTATTCCGGAGGGATGTGACTCAAATTCTTTACCCCCTCCGCCATCCCCATTACCATTCATTGAAATCATAGGCGACCCGCCGCCTATCATCAGTCCGTCGGCGCCTTGAACATCCAACACGTCGGCGACCGCGCCGATGCGGGGCCGCGGACGGCCCCGTGATCGCTACGCACCCACGCGCGAGGGGAGCGGCTCCCTCGCGATGGCGGCGTCCACCGCGGCGTCCCCGAAGACCCGCCGGGCCTCCAGGCCGTTGTGAGCCCGGCAGAGCAGGCGGATGTTCCAGGGGTCGTCGGAGCGCCCGCCCGCGGCCCAGGGGCGGATATGGTCGAATTCCAACCCGTTGGTGGAGCCGCACTCGCGCCCCTCCGGCGACATGAACACGCAGCGGCCGCCGTCCCTCCACCAGACCTCCTCCTTGACCCAACCTGGCACGGTCCGCCCGTGCCGCGTCCGCCTTTTCTCATCCTTGTCCGGTTCGGGACCCGGCACTTCGACCTCATCAGGCGAACGGCGAGGAGGCTTCACCGGACGGCGGGCGGGATCGATCCGCTCGAGCAGGGCCTTCACGCCCTCCGAGAGCACCTCCTCCAATCCCGGCCTGCCGTACTTCCCCCTCAAAAGACCTTTGGCCCTCTCGATTTCCCCCAGCAGTTTTTCGTCGGCGCTGAAGATGAACTGGACGCGCCTGCGTTCCGGCTCAGGGGTGGCTTTCCCGCGCTCTTTAGAACTTTCCGTCGACGAAAAGTCAGGCGTCCGGTCCGGCATCTCATCCGCCCCTGGATCCATCGCTTGCACGGGACGAGCGGCCGTGCGGGCCGCGGATGGGTCGCCGGTCCCGGCCGGAACCGGCTCCGCTCTCGCGGGGCTTCCCAGGAACCGTATCCTCTCGACGGGCCTCCCGGCCGGGCCCAGAGCGGCAATCAGCGCTTCCACATCGCGCTTGTTGCGCCCCAAGGCCGAACGGATGAGCCGCCGTTGGTTGTCGCGGTTCAGGTGCGGCGCCAACAACGACACAGCGGTCAGGGACAGAAGTCCGCGGTCGATGGCCCTGTAGATCAGGGGATACTTGGCGGCGGCCCGCGCCGCATGGATGCGGCGCGCCGCCTCCCCTTCCGCATAGCGCAGTTCCCGCACGCAGTAATCGAAGAGCGAAGGGAAGCCCTTCTTGACCGCCAGACGCCTTAGATCGAGTTCGGCCAGGTGCCTGAGCACCGACACGAGCTGTCCGCGCTCATGGCGGACCAAAGCCTTCAGCGAACTCACGAGTTCCGAATCCGTCAGGCACGACAGGTCTTGCGCCATCCAGCCCCCTTGGGGGCCAAGCGCCCCCATCAGCCAAGTACGGATGAGGCGCGGATTAGTTCCATCCGAAGGCGCCAGTCTCGAAAAATCCGCATGATTTCAAAAAAATTGTGGTGGGATCTCCAGCACAATCCGCATCGCCCGGGCGATGCGGATTGTGCTTTAAAATAAAGCACTGTTTTGTAAAAAACTGCAGAAAACATGCTGCCCAACACCGACCGCTTGAAAGACACACCCTGAAAATCTGTCCGTGGAGTAAGTCCGGAGTGCAGACGGGACGATTTTGCTCGGACAGGTTTCTGGGAGTCATCCGATACCTTGTTCGGCAGTGTAATCCGCCAAAAGCGGAAGCGCCGGTACGGACTTGGCGGCCTAGATAGGCTTTAGGAAAGGACCAGGGGAGGTCGGGGGGGTTATTGGCGCAGGAGCTCTTCGGCGGCGTCGAGGACGATCCGGGTCGCGGAGGGGCCGATGGAGTTGGTCTCCTCGTAGTGGGTCCCGGCGGGCTTTGGGGTCATGGAGCGGGTGGGCGCGGCCTGGAAATCGTAGCCGGGCACGAGGTAGCCGAGCTCGTCGTTGGCAAGCCCCACCACCCAGCCGTGACGGCCCAGGCGTTCGCGCAAATAAGGCCCTCGGGGGGCCCGTTCTATTCCTGGCGGGTTGGGATTGTCGGGTTTAATAAAGGCATGGCCGAAACTCCGCGAGCCGTCGAATCCCCCCACGGCCAGCTCCGGGAAAAGCTCGCCCGGGATGCCGAGCATGTCGACGGGACCCAGGCGGATGCGGGACACTTCGGTCTCCACCCAGGGCCGAGCTTTCTCCGGCAGGGGGAAGAAGAGAAGATGTCTCAGCGGGATGCCGAAGATCTTAAGACGGCCCAGGGGGACTCCGTCCCTGTCCAGTATGCGGTGGCCGAAAGCCAGGCTCGGCAGAAAGAGCAGGTAGCGCGAGTTCTCCACGGGGACGCGCACGACGCGGGAGGCGAAGCTCAGCGGACCGGCGCCCGAGCCGGTCTTGGCGACGATGCCTTCCCGCCCGCGGGGGAGGGCCGTCGCCGATAGCGCGGCCAGGGCCTTGTCGGCGAGCTCATGGCCGACCCGGCGCATCTCGCGGTATTGCCCCTCCACGCCGCCGGACTCGTCGGTATCCGGCGTCATGAGCCCGCCGATGGAGCCCGAAAAGAAGACGCAGGCCCCGCCCGCGCGCTCCTCGACGCGGGAGCAGAGCTCTCCGGCGTAATCCGCGCTGACGCGGCGGTTCTTGGAGCCGAGCACCTCGGGGTGGCAGGACCAGCGGACCAGGGTCGCGACGACGCGGGCCGATGAAGAGCCGGAGCGCGGCCCGCCGGCGGGAGTTGCGGCGCTCAGGTCCGCCGCGGGGGCCGCGCGCAGCTGGAGGGCGTTGAGTTCGTCGTCGATGACCACCGGGTCGCGGCTGTCCCGGCAGAGCCCTTTCGGGTCCACCTTCGCGGAGGCGGCGCGCAGCTCGACTCTCTCCAGGCGTCCGGAAAGGTCCCGGACCAGCGAGACCACGGCCTCGCGCACCCGTTTGCGGTAGCGCTCGTCCACTCCGCTGACCCCGGGCAAAGGGCCCCAAAGCCCGACAGTGTCCGGTCCCGAATGCGTATGCGTGGCGGCGATGAAGAGATAGCGCTTGTCCCCGGTCCAGCCCAAAAGGCGGCGGATCGCCTCCGCTTCCTCACGAAAAACCCCCAGGACATCCACGGCGACGAGCGCCGCGGTCTTCTCGCCATCGGACACCACCAGAGCCCTGGCATGCAGGGGATCATGCACGCCCTCAGGCCTGCGCCCCTTGGCGCCGTAGCCCGCCAACCAGATGGATTCCTTCTTAAGATCCGGCGTGATGTCGACTTTGCCCGCCGCGGCCCACAACGCCCCACCCGCCAGGGCGGGGCCCGTATTTATTGCCGTCGTCCCTATCAGCAGTGCCGCGATAAGCAGCCGCCGAAGGCGGGTGCGCGCCGTTCGGGGCCCGTTCATCGCCGCGGGCTCTTTCAAGCGGCGAGCGCCGCCTCTATGGCGGCCGTCAAGGCCTTGTCCAAGGGCTCCGTGTCCGGGCCGAAGCGGGCCGCCACGCGGCCTTCGCGGTCGACGAGGAACTTGCTGAAGTTCCACGGAATGTCCCCGTTATGCCCCGAATGTTTCGTCAGGAATTCATAGAGGGGATGCATCCCTTCCCCCTTCACGCGGATCTTGGCAAAGAGGTCGAAGGAGACCCGGTAGCGCGTGGAGCAGAACTCCTTGATCTCGGCCTCCGACCCGGGCTCCTGCGCTCCGAAATCGTTGGATGGGAACCCGAGGACCCGCAGTCCTCGCGCCTTGAACTCGGCGTGAAGCTTTTCCAGCCCTTCGTATTGGGGCGTAAAACCGCATTTGGAAGCCGTGTTGATGATGAGGCAGACCTTCCCCTTATACTCGGCCAACGGGCGCGGGGTCCCCTCGATGGTATTCATCTCGAACGCGTATATTCCTCCGGATTCAGCCTCGCTCTTATTTCCCATGAGAGCCTCCTTGGCCCGCCTCTTCCATTCCAGCATCCGGAAGAACGCCTTGGCGACGATCAGCCCGCTCATGATGAGATGATACCCTGCCCCTGCCCGCCATTGCAAAGGCCCGGCCCCTGGCCCCGACGCCACGGAAGGCGCCCGTGCGCTATCGACGCATGCCGTTGATTTTGTGAAATGTCCGGATATGCCGGTCCGCGCCCCTGTCGTGGTCCTCTTCTACAAGCCCTACGGAGTGCTCTCGCAGTTCACTCCCCTGGATGGGCACCCCTCCCTCGCGGATTTCGGGCTCCCTCCCAAGGTCTATGCGGCCGGGCGTCTCGACCACGACAGCGAGGGGCTCCTGGTGCTCACCGACGATGGAGGAGTGCAATCGCGCCTGAGCCATCCGGGGCATGGACACACCAAGACCTATTGGGCCCAGGTGGAGCGCGTTCCGAGCCCGGAGGCCCTGGCGGCCCTGCACAAAGGCGTGAAGCTGCGGGACGGCTGGACGAAACCCTGCAAGGCGCGTCTGCTTACGGAGGAGCCCTCCCTGCCGCCCCGCACGCCGCCCATCCGCGCGCGCAAGAGCGTGCCGACCGCCTGGCTGGAGATCACGCTGGGAGAGGGGAAGAACCGGCAGGTGCGCCGCATGACGGCGGCCATCGGGCACCCGACGCTCAGGCTCGTGCGCGTACGCGTGGGTCCCTATGCGCTCGCCGGGCTCGCGCCCGGCCGCTGGCGCAGGGTTTAAAGAGAAGAAGCAAATCCCCGGCATCGCGGGCGCAAACCCGCGGGTTGTAGCGGCGGGGGGGGGGGCGGC
>CAYWAR010000149.1:0-6457 GCA_964455765.1 uncultured Elusimicrobia bacterium | reverse complement strand
GCGCTTGTCCGGGTCCATCTCGAAGGAGAGGGCTTTTTGCAGGGAGGAGAGCGAGGCGCGATGGTCCCCCAGGGCGAACTGGGCGGTGCCCAGGTGCTCCCAAGCCGCGGCGTTGAGCGGGAACTCCTTGAGGGTTTCCTCGCTGAGGCGGGCTGCGTCCTCGTAGCGCGCCTCGTCGATCGCGGACGCCGCCCGGGTGAGTGCGGCCTCCTGCCGGTAGAGCCTGGGGTCGGCCTGCTTGGCCTCGGGGCGGCGGACGCCGGTCTCGAGTTCGAGAAGGGTTAGGAACCCCTCGATCTCCTTGTCGCCGGGCCGCAGATCGTGGGCATAGGCCGCCTTATCGACGGCCAGGGCGTCGTTGCCCGAGAGATACGCCAGGATGCCCTCGTGAAGGGCGGCCTGGGAGGGGTCGCCTTTGTAGTCGGAGAGTTCCTTGATGGGACGGGCGACGAAGTTCAGGCGTCCGAAGTCCTTGAGGAGGCCCGGGTCCGCGGGCGAGAGGGTCAGGGCCTGGCCCAGGCGGTCCAGAGCGGCCTGGTACTTGGCCTGGGACTGCAAGGAACGGGCGATGGCCAGGTGCTCATCGAGGGTGACTTTCTGGGAGCGGGAAAGTCCCTCGCCCTTGGCCTTGAGCTCGGGCACTTTGCCGCCCTTGAGGCTGCGCATGGCCTCCAGGATCATGAG
The DNA here is from genome assembly GCA_964455765.1 of uncultured Elusimicrobia bacterium. Classification (GTDB taxonomy): domain Bacteria; phylum Elusimicrobiota; class Elusimicrobia; order UBA1565; family UBA1565; genus CAYHRV01. The sequence goes on along the minus strand of CAYWAR010000149.1, from coordinate 5,773 downwards.
CATCGACTCCTCCGGCTCCGAGGCGGCGCCGAAACGCAGGGAGAAGCCCAATCGGTGGCTCCCCGAGATGGAGGCGATGGTCCCCAGGGGCATGGAGAAGCCGTAGTCGACGCTCAAGCGGCGGACCCGGAAGGACACCCCGGCGGTTACCTGGCGGAACTCGCGCGTGCCCATGCCGAGGGAGCCGCGAAAACCGAGGTCGCCCAGGAAGCGCCCGGGGAGCCAGCGCTCGGCCGCGACCGTAAGTATCTGGTCCCGCGTGCCCGTCGGCGAGCGCCGGGTGTCGTATTGGAGGGCGGTGTTGGAGAGCAGGCCGCGGTAGTTGAAGCCCAGCGAGACCCCCAGCGGGAGGCGGTCTGAATCCTTCTTGTCGAAAGCCACGTTGGGCTGGGTCAGATGAGAGAGAGAGAGCCCGAGAGCATAGTGCTCTTTTAGGCGGTAGAGCAGGCCCAGGTCCGCGTCAGGGGTCCCCATGCTGTTGCGTCCGCTGAGCACCGGGTCCGCTCGGCCGGTGGCGGCGACGCCGTTCATCGCGTTGGAGGCTTCCGGCAGGGCGCCGAAGGAGCGGGTCAGGTATTTGAGGCTCGCCCCGCCGTAGAGTTGACCGGGGCCGCTCTCTTCCAGGAAGCGCCGGCCGTAGGAGAGGTAGAAGGAATTCTCCTGGTAGAGTCCCCCGTTGAGGGAGAAGCTCTGCCAGGCCGTCCCCAGCGAGCCCCGGTTCCCCCCATCGATGGGCTGGGCATAGCCGAGGAAGGAAGAGCCGAGTTCCGAGCCGTCGGAGAGGCCCATGAGGAGCTTGGTGTAGGAGCTGGCGAATTCGGGCCGGGAGAGGAGCGCGAGGCCGGCCGGATTGTAGTAGACGGCGTGCGCGTCGTCGGCCACGGCGGTAAACGCGTTGCCCATGCCGGGTCCGCGGGCGCCCGCTCCAAGAGGGACGAAAGCGGCTTGAGCCGTTTCCGTGGGATGTGAGGCTATCGCGGCAAAAAGGCATGCCAAGACCGTGAGGATACGCGCCTTTTTGCCGTGATGGCCGAAATTCATCTTATTACCAGCAAGGTGCCGTTGAAGATCTTGTCCTCGGCGCGGATCTGATAGACGTAGACCCCGCCGTCGACCGCCCTGCCCCCGGCTTTCCCGTCCCACGAGAGGCTCCAGGTCCCGGTTCCGGACAGAGGGCCTTGGGCCATGTCCGCCACCTTCGCTCCGCTCAGGTCGAAGATCTTCCCGGAATAGGCGGAGTCCTTCGGATTGTCCCCCCAGAGCACGGCCGCGTCGTTGAGCCCGTCGCCGTTGGGAGTGATGGCCTTGTTGCTCAAGGTCGAGAGGTCGAAGCTGAAGCCCTGCTCGCGAACCAGGCTCCGGATCTGGTAGGAGCCGGGCATGGCCCCCTGCACCGACACGGTCTGGGCGGTCGGGTCCACCTTGCCGTAGAGTTTCACGTACTTGGTCCCGTTGTCCCAGTAGAGGCCGAGGCTTTTTTCCGCCTGCGCGGCCGGGACGCCGGGGGACGCCGCGGCCGGCGCTTGCGCGGAGGAAGCGGGACGCGCCCCCTCCGGAGCCGATGCCGCCGCCGCGGACGCCGCCACCCGCCCGGCGGCGACCTCGTAGCGGAGCGCCACCGTGGCGTCGGGTTTGGTGAAGCGGAAGGAATCCAAGGGCCGGCCCGTGCGCGAGGAGAGCGCCTCGAAGCGCACGGTCCGGAACACGCTCTGGGCCGGGTCCGCCGAGCCTTCCACCGTCCGGAGGGTGACGTCCTCGAGGCCGTTGACCTCGCCCTTGAGCTCCTCGGCCAGATGCGGGGGAACCTGGAAGCGCGTCACCTGGTCCGGGGCGAAGAGGAAAATGTTCCCCGCCGTGTCGACGGAGAGCGAGGTGCCGGTGGAGCCGAAGGCGTCCACGGACACGACTTTGTAGACATACTCGAGTCCGGAGTCGGGGAGCGCATCCGTGAATTCCTGGGCGGAGATCGGAGCGGTCCCCACCTTCACCCAGTCGCCTCCCAGGAGGGTGGTCGAGCGGTAGATGTCGTAGCGCGCCACCTCCAGGCTCTTGGGGGAGGCTTCCGAATCGAAGCCGCTCCCGTCCGCGTTGCTGACGACGGGCTTCCAGCGCACGGTGAAGCGGCTCCTATCCTCGGAGATGGAACCGGCGACCCCGGCCGGGGCCATGGGCGGCAGGTCGAGGAAGGCCCGGGTGCTGACGCTGATGGAGTAGATGTTCCCCGCGCCCTGGGAGAAGAGGTGGTAGTAATAGGTCGTGTCTAGGGCGAGCCCGGAGTCCGCGAAGGATTGGGCGAGCGCCGTGGACTTGACCACCGACCCGTCGCCCAGCGCCTGCCCCGGGAGGAGTTGTGTCCCGTCCGCGACCTGGGGGCCGGCCGGGTGGGTGCTCAGCAGGACCACGACCCCCGCGGGGTCCTCATAGACCGGGTTCGCCCAACTCACGCGAACCGTGCGCGCCAGCGCATCGACCCCGGCCAGGAGATTCTCGATCGGGAGAGGAGAGGAACTGCCCCGCGTGAAGGCCGGGAGGACGGTCACGAAATTCCGTTCTCCCTGCCAGTTGAGGCTGGCCAGCTTGAAATAGTAGGTGGTGCGCGGAGCCAGGTCCCGGAGCGTCAGGGTGAGCGCGCCCGGGGAGGCGGAGGATGCGGATATGGAGACGCCGCCGGGGAAAAGCGCCCCGAATCCCGTGGTGGAGCCCAAGGCTTCGAAACCCTCGGCTCCGGAGGCGGGCGTCTGCCAGAGGAGGGTGATGCTCGTGGAGGAGACCGCCGAGACCGTGGGCGAGAGCGGCGCCCCGGCCAGGGTGGACTCCGCCGAAGTCCGGCAATCCCCGGCGAAGAAGCGCCGGGCGTCGGCGAGGTAAATCCGGGCGAAATAGGTGGTGTTGGGGAGAAGGCCGCCGACCGCGAGCGAGTGCGCCGCGCCCGGAACGGAGCGGGTGGAGAACTGGAGCCGGTAGACCGAGGGGCTGAAGGGATGGGCGGGGTCCGAGGAGTAATCGACACGATAGAGGCCGCCCTCGACTAGGCCCCTGAAGCCGTCGAGTCCGGGAGCCGTCCAGGCGAGTTCCAGGGAGCCGGAGGACTTCGAAAGGGCCGTGATGGCCGTGACGCTCCCCGGCTGGGCCGCCAGGGGGAGATAGCCGGTCTGGAGCTTGATCCCGCCGCCGGTGAAGGTCTCGACCGAGGCTTCCCCGATCGCGTGATGGAAGGCGACGCTCTGGGACTCGGCGCGCAGCCCGCCCGAGTCCCCCACGCCGCGGGCGATCATGACCGAGCCCCCGCTCATGCGTTCGGCGCTCATCCCCCCCGCCGGCAGGAGGAGGAGAGAGAGTATCGCCGCCGCTTCACGCCTGGACATGGTCTTGGCCGCCTCTACAAGGGCTTGGTCGGTTTCTTGCCGTCGTCGAGTATGCGCCGGATGCGCGAGAGCAATTCCTTGGTCCCTATCGTCTTGATCATGTAGTCATCGGCCCCGGCCTCGAGGCCGGCGGTCCGGCATTCGATGGATACGGCTTCGCCGGTGAGGAGCAGGATGGGGATGTGCCGCAGGGAGGGCTGGGACTTGACCTTGCGGCAGAGCTCGATGCCGTCCCCGTCGGGAAGGTTCACGTCCATCAGGACGAGGTCCGGCTTCTCCTTGGACGCGGCCGCCAACCCGTTCTCGGCGGTAGGACTGAGCAGGCACTCGAAGCCCGCGGAGGCCAGCGTTCGGGACATCAGCTTGCGGGAGATCGGGTCGTCCTCTATCACTAGGATCTTATGCATGTATATTCTCCCTGGATTATTATTTCCTTATACAGTCACTATATGGACTATTTAATTGACATATATATCACTGATTAAAGACAGTTTTGTCACAGATAATTCACAAGTATCATGTATAATCAGACTCGAATGGCTTTCAAGCTCCTGATCATCGATGAAGGCGCGAAAAATGAGGCGGGCCTGATCGAACTGTTGGGAAAAGATTTTCAGGTGGAGGTTTGCGAATTGGGGCATCATGCTCTGGAACGCATCCGCTCCTGGGAGCCCGACATCCTGGTCCTGGACGCCGACTTGCCGGACATCCCCTCCCTGACTTTCCTGCGGATGGCCCGCGCCATGGACCGGTCGAGGACTACCCCCGTCCTCTTCGTGCACGAGAAGAAGACCGAAGAGACGGCGGTCGAGGCTTTCGCGGCCGGGGCGGACGATTGTCTGGCCAAACCCTTCGACCCCCGGGAGCTCCATGCCCGGCTCCTGGTGGCGCTCAGGCGCAGATACGAGCGCGCCGAGCACTGGGGCGGCCCGCTGAGCGGCGGAGGCATCGAGATAGAGCCGAGTCAGAGGCGGACCCAGGTGGGAGAGCGCGTCATCGACCTGCGGCCCCGCGAGTTCGAGGTGCTGGAGATCCTGATGCGCAAGGCCGGCCGCGTGCTGACGCGGCCCTATCTATTGGACGCCGTCTGGGGAGGGAACACCACGGCCGGACTCCGGGCGGTGGACATGGCGGTCAGCCGCCTGCGCAAGGCTCTCGGCCGTGCGGGAGCCTGCGTGGTGACCGTCTCAAAACTGGGCTACGTGTTCAGGCCCTCCCGGCAGAAGAATTACTGACGATGCGCATGCGGAGAGATTGGTAAAAAACGGCCCCCTCCGGGAGAGGGGGCCGTCGGTGGTGGTGGTATGCTTTAAAGCTCAGCCGTTGCTTCCGCCGCACCGGTTGGGGAACACGCAGGGACGGAACTCGGCGATGGTGATCGTCCGAGTCTGCGCGGCTCCGCAGGTGTTGGGGAATACGCAAGGCTTCACCGCTGCCGTCTGAACGGGCGCCTGGAGCGCCGGGCTCAGCGAGAGCATCAGGATAAGCTGGATCATGGGTATAGTATAGCCCTGAAGGCCCAGGACCCCTGATGAGCATGGTCAAGCCGGTTTATTGATTTAGGTCAATGAGGGGGATCAATCGCGCTTATCCCGACCTCTCGACGAATTCCACCGGAATTCGTCGAGAGGTCGGTCCCCTCAGGAGTACTGGCCGCCGAGGCTCTTGAGCTTCTCCGCGTTGAGGATGTCGATGTCTTTTCCCTTGCGTTGGACCAGGCCCTTGGTCTCGAAGTCCTTGAGCAAACGCACCGTGGTCTCGATCGTGAGCCCGGACATCTCGGCGAGCTCCTTGCGCTTGATCGCCTTGACTATGAGATTCTTCTTGGTCAGATCCCCGGCCATGCGCAGGAGAGTCCCGGCCAGGCGTCCTCGGGCGGGTTTGAAAGCGATGTCCCGGGCGCGGGCCTCGCCGCGGCGCACGTCCTTGGAGACCTCGCGCAGGAGAGCGAGCGCGGAGCCGGGATGCTTGAGCAGGAATCCGCGGAACTCCTCCTCCTCGACCATCGAGACCACGGACTCTTCCTGGGCCTCGGCGCTGCCCGCGTAATTCCACCCCGAGAGGAGCGAGATGTGTCCGACGAGGTCGCCGGGGGATTCGAAGCGCATGAGGAGCTGCTGGCCGGTGCGGCTCGCTTTATAGATCTTGACCTTGCCCGTGCAGACCACATAGACGCCCGAGGGCTTCTCTCCCTCGTAGAAGAGGGTCTCCCCGGGCCGGAACCGATTGGCGATGCGCATCTCCCGCCATTCTTTCTTGGACTGCTTGTCGTCGAGGAGCTCGTAGAAGCAGTTCTTCTTGGCCGGGCACCAATCGCAGTTGGGAGCTTCTTTTTTTGAGAATCCCATATTTATTGATTCATTATATCAAAAATGGGCTGGACTCGCGTTAAATCAGCCCAATTGGGC
>CAYWAR010000148.1:0-6476 GCA_964455765.1 uncultured Elusimicrobia bacterium | reverse complement strand
GGGCGCCCTCCTCGCCCCGCGGGCGTCCCGCTTCGCGGCGATGGAGCCCTCCCGGCGCTTCCAGGGCCGCGTCACGAGGCGGACTACCCCCGCCGCGGGCGGGGGATAAAGGACGCGTTTCGGTGACCGGTCAGTTCTTCTTATGGTCGACCGGTACCGTCAGGACCCGTTTGTTCCCGCGAGGGACTTGGAGCCTCCAAACGCCGCCTACGAAGACCGGTATGATCGTCGCGCGTCCCTGGGACATCTTCTTCGCCCACGACTTCACCAGGGTGGCGGCCGGCTTCTCGCAGGGCTTGGTCTCCTTTTCCCTTTCTATTTCCGTCTCGGGTTCCTTGACGACGGTGGTTTTTATCATGGTAGTTTACCCTTCCGCCATCAGGATAGCGCCTGAGGGCCTTTCCCGCATGAGGCCTGGGACCCACGACGTCCGAAGTCAATGGGCCCACCGCATAGGAGGACGAAGGGCCTACCTTGTTGCGGGGATTATCCCTTTCGCAAAAGGGGCCTGATATGACCCTTTTTGCTAAACTTCCTGAATGGACAATCCACCGGAAGATAAAGTTACACCAAGCCTCCCTGGAAAACAAACTTCAATATCGGAATCAGGAATTACTCGAAAAAATATTCTTGTTGTTTTTGCCGCAATCACTGGAGTATCGGGTCTTATCGTAAACATTATGATACAGGCAAGTCCGCAAGATTTGACATCAAATATTTCCGAATGGATTCGAGTAATTGGATTTCCGCTGCCATTGTGGATTGCTCAAAAACAGACTGACATTGTGTTCCATTGGATTGCATTTACAATGATAACCATAGCAGTGCTAATTGGAGTTTCGGGAGCGAGGCAAGAATCTTCAAAAAAGGTCAAGTCATTTTCTGTTTTGGGTTTTTTGATGGTAATGGGTCTGATCGGTTTTAAACTTCAACCAAAAGGAAAACTATTTCAAAAAGCTACTCCGATGACAGAGGGAACTCCTATTTTGAATAAAAAAATCAAGTTGAAGCCAACTGAATTACTATTAAATTTACCCGATAAAAAACCACTGAAGAATCAGACTATGATCAGTTCCCCTGGAGGCAAGCAAGTAATGCAAGATGTAATAATTCAAAATCCAAAACAGGTAATCATTAATGACCTAGAATCAATTACTCCAACAATCTCCACGCAAGTCAAACAAATTAAAGGAGATGTAGAATTTCCTTATGGATTGGAAATTGCCATCAATACTGACCGATTAGTTAAATCAATTGATCTGACTATGGAGTTTGATAGCGAAATAAAAAACCTAAATCCAGTTTCTAGGATACTGGACTTTATTATTCCTTCCGGAGTAAATCATGCCAATATATATCGAACTGGAACATTTAACAATGCTATGCGAATTATTTTGACCCAAACTCGTTTTTTTCCAGAACAGCCTATTGTTGCGAAAATATACTCGAATCGAGATTTTAAATTAATCAATTTAAAATCTGAGAATCCGAATTCTCCTAATAACAAATTGATTATTGATCCAACTCCTAGAATAATTGAGGTTCAACAGATCCGGCAGACAATGAACAACTCTCCAAATTCCGTTCAAGTCGTTGAAACCAATAACACTGTAGTTGTTCCTCGACCACCGCAAAGGCACTTGACTCCGGAGGAAGTGGCAACCATTATTGAACTCACTATAAAATACCCTGGGTGGATATTCCGTATGAATGTCCCAAATGGGGATAGAGAAGTCGAGAGATATGCGAATGAAATAGAGGCTGTATTGTTATCGAAAGGCGTTCGTGCCCAATACATGTACATAGTTGGCTTCCCTCATTATGCTCCACCCAATTTCGTCTCATCGCCGTCGGAATCAGAGAAAAAGGTTTACATTAGTGTTGGTCTTATTGACGCCACCCCTTGACAAGACTGTAACTTTATGTTACACTAAGGGTATGAAACAGATAAAGAAGATGCCGGGAATACCAGAGGCCGCACAGAGTGAGGAGAAGGCGAGAGCCTTTCTTGAGGCTACCCTTTGGCTAAATGGCCCCATCTGCCCTCATTGCAAGTCCATTGATGTTTACCGCATGGCCGCTAAGGCCGGGTCTGTGAAACCGGGCCGAGCCGGGCTCCTCCGGTGCCGTTCCTGCAAGAGGCAGTTTACCGTCACGGTCGGAACCATCTTCGAGGGCTCCCATGTTCCGCTTCACAAATGGCTTATGGCCATCCACTTCATGACCGCATCGAAGAAGGGAATCTCCGCGCATCAATTTCACCGGATGCTCGGCATTACCTACAAGGCCGCTTGGTTCATGTGCCACAGAATAGGATACGCCATGACCCATAAGTCCTTTGTCGGGAAGATGGACGGCACCGTGGAAGTGGACGAAACCTATGTGGGCGGCAAGAACGAGAACCGCCCTATTGGCGTCAGGTTCCGTTCTGATCCTACCAAGAAAACCCCCGTCATTGCCTTGGTGAAGCGTGAGGGCGATGTCCGGGCCTTCCCCATCAAGAACGCTACCGCTTCCACCCTGCGAGCGTCCATCATTGAGCATGTAGAGAAAAAGGCCCGGATCATAACCGACGACTGGCAAGCCTACAAGCCTGTCGGCAAAGAGTTCGGGAAGCATGAAACCGTGAACCACAGCGCCCTAGAATATGTGCGCGGCGATGTGTTCACAAACACAGCAGAGTCGTACTTCTCGCTCCTCAAGCGTGGCATCATGGGGACTTTCCACCATATCAGCCGGGAACACCTGGCGCAGTATTGCGGTGAGTTCTCCTTCCGGTGGAACATGCGGGGAGCCACGGACACGCAGAGGGCTATCGCGGCCCTTGTAGGGACGAAGGGCAAGCGGTTGGTATACAGCGAGCTACAGGCACAGGGGGCTTTTTGAAGGAACAAGCTAAGGGTCGAAAGAAAGATGCGCCAATTACTCTTGCCCCTCTCGGGTTTGAGGAAGCCGTCAAGGCGTTACTCAAAGTACCGCCTCCTAAGAAGAAAAAGAAGCGGGGGAAGTCATGAAGAAGAAGCGGGCGGTTAGAAAGGCCAAGGCTCCCCCACAAGTAACGCTAGGCGGGGAGATCGGCTTGAAGGTTTGGAAGCGTTATGTCCTGCCGTTGGTAAAGGACGGGGAGAAGTCAACGCGAGAGATAGCCAACATGCTAGGCGTATCCCATCAGACGGTACACAGGTGGAGAAACGCTTACGCTTAGGCCATGGCCCCTTTTGCGAAAGGGATAATCCCCCTTGTTGCGGCTCACAATCCGGGCCCCATGGCCCGCGCGCGGCGGCCCCTTGGCCCTGGACATCCTCCTCGGGCGAGGGGTATACTATCGTTCGAAAGGGACAATGAAACATCTTCCTTTATCAGCGGCCGCCGCTCTCCTTCTGCTGGTTCCTCCAGCCGGGGCGGGACCGGTGAGCGTCGAAGTCGGACAGACGCCGACCGGGACCACGGGGACGGGGACGGCGGGCGGGTCCCTGACCGGCTCGGGAGGCCAGGGAAGTTCCTTGCAGGCTCCCCAGACGAGCGTCTCCGCCGGAAGCCTCCCCTCCTCCGTGCAGTTGGCTCCGGGCTATAAAGCCAAGCCCAATTCCTCCGCGGTCCAAGCCGGCGGCGCCGCCGCTTCGCCTGCGCCGGGCTCCGCCGTCGCGAGTCCCGAGGCCGGAGCGGTCCGAGTCCAGCCCCGGGCCGAGCCCCGGCGGCAGGCGGGACACTCGGCAAGGACCGGAGTCCCGACGGAACTCGCCCTTCCTCCCGCGCCCGGCGGCTTGGCGGAGGCGGAGTCGAAAGCTCCCCCGCTCCAGGGCAAGACCCAGGAGGCCCCTTCCGGCGTGCGCTCCGTGGGCCTGGCCGTCGAGGAGCTCGACAAGGCCAAGTCCATCGAGAAGAAAGGAGGCGAGGGCTCCATCGATGACGCCTTGGGCAAGGTCTTCGACGCCTCCGACTCCGTTCCCAAGACCCGTTCCGATCCCAAGGGCGGAGAGTCCGGCGCGCGGGCCGCCGAGGCTCCGCTCCCGGATGTGAAGGCCCTGGGGCCGGAGAAGGCGCTGGAGAAAGTGAACGCTTTGGCGGAGACGGCCTCCGACGCGGACGCGCAGAGGCTCTATCGCCATGCCTTGGAGGCGGCCAAGGAACTGCCGCCGGAGCAGTCCGCGGCGGAGTCCGAGCGGGTCGTCTCCCGCGCCGCCGGCCGGGCCCCGAAAGCGGTCCCCTCCTTGGCCCGGCAGGCGCTGGAATCCGCGGCCGCCGGACGGGCGCTGGACGCCCAGCGCTATTCGAAGGCTCTCTCCGGGTGGAACTCGCTGCTCACCGTTGCGGGAGAGCCCTACGTCTCCAACCTCGCGGATTTCCAGACGGCCGTGGATAGGGTCGGAGCCCAAGCGTCGGCCTCGAAGGGGAAGACCCTGCCCGTGCCCAAGGCCGCGGTGCGGACCCTGCCGGGCAAGGTCAGGCCGCGGCTGGAGCTCAAAGCGATCCTGGCCCCTTCCATGGCCTCCGACCTGCCCGCGGTGCCCGCCGGTCTGGCGCGCTCCCTCGTCTTGCCCGAGGCCAGGTCCGCGGTATCGTGGGAGCCGGTGTCGGTCAAGGACGGAGCGGAGTTCAAGGACTCCTTCCGCCTCCCGCCCCGCGCGGGTCCCGCGGCCCTGTTCCGAGCCCGGCGCGCGGAAGGGAACTCTTTCTTCTCGGCGCTGCGCATGGCCTCCCGTCAGTGGTTCTCCGGCCGGGTCGGCGGCTTCCTCGCGCGCTTGCGCGGCGCCCTCCTGGGCCTGCTCCGGTCCTTGGGGCTTCTCGACGCTCCGTTCGCGGCGGAGGGCGTCCGCCTCGACGCGTCCCCCGAGGCGCTGGCCGCGCTCCGCGCCCTCCCCGCGCGCGAATTCTCCTTGCCCGAGCCCGCGAGGACGCAGGAAAACGCACAAGGCTTGGGCACCACCCTCTTCAAGGCGCGTTAGTGCTCCTTTCCCTCCTCGCGGCGCTCTCCCTCCTCGCGCCGGGAGGGCTCGCCGCTCGGGAGCTTTCCGTGCGGGTCCAACGCGGGGCCGACGCCCCGCCGGCCGTCCTCTCCTGGCACAGGGGCCTCGACGCCTTCCTCGATTCCTCGGACGCCTTCTTCCAAGACCTCGAGGTCCTTTCGCAAAGCGCCACCGTCGGCTCCGGCAAGAAGATGCTGGAAGCCGGGCGCTCCATGGCCGGCCTCTACGCGGCCTTCAGCCGCGAGGACTCCGCGAGATCCGATCTGGAGGAGGCCGCGGCCGCGCTCGAGTCCTCGTGGAGAGGACTCGGGGAGGGCGACCCGCTCCCGCCCAAAGCCCTCGCGCTGGTCTACTCCCTGGAAAAAGGCTCCCTGCACCATCGCGCGCTTGCGTTGAGGCAGGCCGCGTTGGGCGATCCGGCGCCGCCCCAGACCCTGAAGCCCAACGCCCTGCTCAGCTTCCCTCGCGACGGGAAGCTCGCGGAACTCCCGGTCCTGGACCTGGGCGCGCTCCCTTCCTCTTCGTCGCCGACGCCTACGCTGCGCGCACTGCTTGGGGCCTTCGGTGCGGGCTCGCCGCCCGCGGGGACGGCCGTGCTGGGAAGAAACAGGCTCTGGCTCCGGGACCGCGCCGGTTCCGTCTACGCCTGCCTAAGCTCGGCTCAAGCCGGGGGCGAAGTGCGCGTCTCCTACGAAGGAGGCGCTTCGGCCAAAGAGCAGGCGGCGTTCTATGTCCTGGCCAAGACGCTCGTGGAGGGAGGCTTCGCGGTCTCGGTGGAGAACGGCCGGCTGCGGGCATTCCTCGACGCGTCGCGCTCCCGCATGGAGGCCGATGCCGTGGCCGAGCGCTTCGCGCTCGCGGCCCGCGCCTGGGCCGCGACCAAGCCCCTGGCGGGATACATGGCGGAGTATCTCTCCGGCACGACCTCGGAGGCGGAGAACGCCGCGCGCCTCGATGCCTTGGCCAGGCTCCGCATCGCCGAAGGCGGGCTCGGGTCCCTGCCTTCCGAACCCAAGGCGTTCGCCCAGGCGGCCGCCCGGCATCTCTCCCGCGAAGGAGAGCGCGAGTCCCTGCGCCTGGGCATGAACAAGACGCTCGCGGCCTTGCGCCTGGGCGAGTTCCCCCCCGTCCCGGTGGGAAAGCGCACGATAGGCCTATACTACAACGCGCCCATCGAGGCCGGGCTCGCGCGCGGCGAGTTCCGGCTTTCCGGAGGGACGGTCTCCCTCGATCCCGGCTACCGGCCTCTCCCTCCCGCCTTCCAGAGACTCCCGGCCGAGGAAGCGGCCCGCTTGGCCCCTCTCCTGGGCGGACTGCGCACGGTGGGCAAGGAGGAGCGAGGCATCCTCGAGCGCGGCCAGTGGGCGCTTGATGAGGAACGCTGGCTCTGCCTCCATCTCCTGCGCAGCGGGGGACGCATCGAGCAGGGCGCGGCGCAGAGGCTCGGCCCTCGCGCGGCCAGGGAGCGCGTCGGCCTCAAAGAGGCGTTCGCCCTCCTGGAAGAGGCCG
>CAYWAR010000147.1:0-6479 GCA_964455765.1 uncultured Elusimicrobia bacterium | reverse complement strand
CTCGCTCCAAAATCGCGCGGTCAAAACGGTCATTATTTCCCGGTCAGAGCACTAGAATGGCGTCCGCAGCGACCTCCCAAAAAGGCCGCTCCGGCGTCCCGGTCTTCTTGATGTAGTCGTTGCGGTAGGCCGCGTAGGCCGCGGCGTCGGCCCTCGATTCCCCGGCCCAATCGACGGAGCCGGGATCATCCATGTCCACGGGCCTCTTGCCCAAGAGCCCGGAGATCACGGAGGTTTGGCCTCCGACAAGGTCCTCGCGCAGCTTGCGGGCCGTAAGGAACGCTATCGGCTTGGAGAAGAGCACGGCGAAATTGATCGAGGTGCTCGCATGAGCGAACACCAGCCGGCTGCGGCGGATCAAGTCGATGGTCTCTCCGCGGATCACTTTCCTCCCTCCGAAGAGGCCTGGATGAGCGTCATAGTCCGAGCGGGGGTGGGCGGCGATCACGACCTCGATCCCGAGGCTCTTCTCGGCCAGGGAGAAGACGCGGCGCAGGCCTTTATAATACTCCTCGGGGCGCATGGGCGGGAGGATCCCCCATAGAAGGTAGTCGGGATGGAACGGCAGATATTCGTCCAGGAACACGCCGATGGGGTCCGTCTCCCCCGCCTTCTTCGCCCCGGAGGCGAGGAAGATGTCATAGTCCAAGGCATGGGCCCATACCGTCCGGGTTTCCGGCCCCAGAACGGGCCACCTGCGCAGGGACTTCTCGCCTCCGGCCAGCGCCAGGTTCGCGGGACGCACCCCCAGGAGCGCCGGCGAGAGGAAGGAGAAAACCTTCTCCAGAAGCCGACGCGGCGTGATTTTGGCCAGGCCGGAGAGGCTTTGCCAGTCCTTGCGCGCCAGAGGCGGGAGGAGATTGGCCATGAACACGGCGTATCGGACTCCCGAGCGGGACAAGGCCCTGAAGACCGGAAGACTCCTGAGGCTGTATCCGAACAGGAGTATGGCCCAGGAGCGGGGGGGGAGTTCATTCAGAGCCGCGCAGGCCTCCGCGGAGGAGGCGAAGACGCGGTGACCCCTCCAATCCGGAGGTTCGGCCGTCCGGACGGACCCGGCCCCGCCCGGATGTATGACGCGAGAGAGGTCCCAGGTCTCGACCTCGAAACCGCGCGCGCGCAGGGTTTCCACCCCGAAACGGACGTAGTCTCTCTTGGAATAAGGGGCTTGATGGAGGAAGATGAGGCGCACGGGATCAGCGCCTTTCGGCCGCGCGCTTGAGCAGGATCCGCTCGTTGAGCCAGAAATCGAAGTCGTCGTCGATCTCGAAGTTCTGCTCCCGGGAGGTCTCGAAACGCTCGACCTTCCCGCCGTGCAGCTTCCCGGCCCTGATCAGCTCCGAGCGCACGACGTAGACGTTCCCGTCGTCGTAGAAGAAGCCGTCGAGCTCCTGGCGGCGCTTATGGTACGACCCGTACTCCATGAACTTGCAGATGAACCCGGTGCCCAGGTTGTCGCAGCCGGCCTTCTGGAACCGGCGTATGCAGTCGTCGATGAGCCCCGGATCGCGCACCGGGGAGGTGGGCTGGAGCAGGACCACGGCCTCCGCGTCCTGGACGCCCAGGACCTGCTGGAGCGCGCTCACGGTCGTCGCCTCGTCGGTGGCCAGCTCCGGAGGGCGGTCGATGACCCGGGCGCCGAAACGACGGGAGATGTCGGCGATCTCAGCATCCTCGGTGGAGACCGCGAATCCCCCGAGGAGCTTGGAGCGCTGAGCGGCCTCGATGCTCCAAGCGATGAGCGGCTTGCCCGCGATGGGCTTGATGTTCTTGCGCGGGATCCCCTTGCTCCCCCCGCGCGCCGGGATGACGCCGAAGAAGGGGAGCTTGGCCATCAGACCTCCTTGGCCGTCGCGCGCACCGCCTCGATAAGCCGCGCCATGCGCTCCTCGCTCATGTCGACCAGGATGGGCAGGGCGATGGCCCGGCGCAGCCAGCCGGTCGAGCGGCTCCAGACCTTCTCCAGGTCCTTCCCCTTGAACTTGGGATAGGCATGGAAGATGTGCGTCCAAGTCCCGGCGTAATGCCAATCGACGGCGTCGGGCAGATTCTTCGTGCCGAATCCCCGGCCCGCGAGCTTCTTGGCGAACGCCGAGGCGCGCGCGGGGGATTCCAGGAAGAAGATCAGAGTGTCGCCCGCGTCGCCCTCGGGGTCCGGAAGCTCGCGGAACTCGAGGCCCGGGAGGTCCGAGATGCCCTTGCGGAGGCGGGCCTTGTTCTCCTTCTGCTTGCGGAGGATGAAGTCGAGCTTGGGAAGCTGGGCCAAAGCCACGGCGCCCTGGAGCTCGGTGGCCTTGTAGTTGAAGCCCCAGGAGCCGCGCGTGTCTTCCCCGCGGGGGAATTTCGGATTCTGCTCGTGCCCGTGGTCCGAGTATTCCCGGGCCCGGAGATAGGTTTCGGGGTCGTCGGTGACGACCACGCCGCCCTCGCCGGTGGTGATGATCTTGCCGATGTCGAGGCTGTAGATCCCGGCCTTGCCCAGGGTGCCGAGCCACCTCCCCTTGTAGGTCCCGCCCAGCGCCTGGGCGCTGTCCTCGACGATGGCCAGCCCGTGGGCCGCGGCCACGGCCTTGATCTCCTCCATTTTGGCCGAGACCCCGCCCATGTGGACGGGGACGATGGCGCGGGTCTTCTTGGTTATCCGCTTCTCCAGGTCCTTGGGGTCCATGTTCAAGGAGCGGTCGATCTCGGCGATGACCGGAACGGCGCCGAGCTCGAGGATGGCCTCCACGGTTGCGATGAAGGTGAAGCTCTGCGTGATCACCTCGTCGCCCGGCTTGACCCCGGCGGCGAAGAGGCAGAGCTTGAGCGCGGCGGTCCCGTTGCAGACCATGAGCGCGTGCTTGGCCCCGACCTTGGCGGCGATGCGCTTTTCGAACTCATCGACGCGGAAGATGCCCTGACGCTTGTCGTTGAGGCCGTAGCGATAGAGCACCCCGCCCTTGTCGAAGATCTCCAGGACCGCGTCCCGTTCCTCTTTGCCGACCAGCTCGTATCCTGGCATGCGTGCTCCTTTTGTCCGCGGCGCACTTTGTGCGCCGCGCGTCTTCTTGGGATCTTCTTAAGACAAGGATCTTATGATCGTTTCAATGTCCGATTGGGTCATCTCCATCGGATTCTGGGCGATGGCCGCCTTGAGGGGCTCGTACTGTCCGATCATGAAATCGATGTCCTTGGGACCCAGGCCGTAATGGCTCAAGCTCTTGGGGACGCCGAGCTTGTCCATGAGACCCTGTATGGCGTGGGAGAAGTGCCGATTCTTCTCGCGCACGGGAAGGGATTTGTCGGCCCCTTCCATCAGGTCGTAGAGGAGGACGAAGTCCTCGTAGCCCTTCTCCACGTTAAGGCGCGTGATGGAGGAGAGGAACACCGCGCCCGCGTACCCGTGGGGCACCTTATAGACCGCTCCGAGCGGATAGGAGAGCGCGCCCGAGGGACCGGAGCCCGAGTTGAAAAGGGCGAGCGCCGCGTGATAAGCCCCCAGGGCGAGACCTCCGCGCACGCCGAGATCCTGGGGCTGGTCCAGCACCTTTCCCAGGTTCGGGAAAACGAGCTTGAACGCCTCGATGGAGTGCATCCGGGAGAGGGGAGTGTGGTTGCGGTGGACGAAGCTCTCCAGGGTGTGCACCAGGGCGTCGGCCCCGGAAGAGACGGTCACGGGCTTGGGGCAGCCCACGGTGAGCAGAGGGTCGAGGATGGCGCAGACCGGGAAGTTGAGCATGGAGTTTATCCCGAGCTTCTTTTTCTGCGCCCCGTCGGTGAACACCGCGTTGTAGGTGACCTCGCTCCCCGTGCCCGCGGTGGTGGGGATGGCGACCAGGGGCAAGGGCCGGTTCTTGAGCTTGGGAAACCCCCGAAAGGAGAGCGCCGGGCCCTCGTTGACGAGCAGCACCGCGATCCCCTTGGCCAGATCCATGGCGCTGCCCCCGCCGACGGCGACGAGGGAGTCGTAGCTCTTTCCCGCGAACCTCGACCGGAACGCCTCGAGATACTCGTAGGTCGGCTCGGCCTCCGAGGTCTCATAGACGTCGAGGCCGATGCCCGAGTCCCGGACCGACTGCAGGGCCGCGCGCACGACCGCGTGGGAGGCGACGGCCGCGTCCACGACCGCCGCGGCGCGGGAGAAGCCGAGGTCCTTCATCTCAGGGCCGAGTTGTCCGCTCTCGCCCGCCCCGAAGCGCAGGTTGGTGGAGACTCTGAAACGGAAGGCGGCGTTCTTATCGGTCATAAAATGATTTTTTCAGGAGCTCCTCCCCCAGGGGGACGGCCTTGAGCACCCCGAGCATGAGCCGGGCGCTCTCGCCCGTGCCGTAGGCGTTCTTCCCCGTGCAGCGGCGGCGGAAAGCCGGGGATAGGGCGAGGCGCAGAGCCTTGAGTATGGCCGGGGCCGAGGGCTCGCAATCGAGGATGGAAGGGGAGCGCAGGCGGCCGCGCTGGCGGTCCCCGATGTTGACGGTCGGGACCTTGAGGCTGGGAGCCTCGATGATGCCGCTCGATGAGTTGCCTACGACCGCCTTGGCCAGGCGCATAAGGCTCAGCCACCCGTCCTGTCCCAGGGTGGGCACCACCGCGGCCGAGCCGGGACGGCGCGCCGCGAAAGCCCTCAGCTTCCGGTTGATCTCGCGCCCCCCGGCGTCCGCGTTGGCGTAGGTGAACACGGCGCGCAGCCGCGCCCGTTGGAGAGCATCCAAGAGCGTGTTCACGTTGCCTGCCCCCAGTCCCTCGGAGAGGGAATCCGGATGATAGGTCGCCAGGATGAAATCGGAGCCCAGGTCGAAACGCAGGCGGCGCTCCAGCTCGGGCCTGGGCACGGGGGAGAGCCGCCGGATGGACTCCAGGCCCAAGGCCCCGACGTTGAAGACGCGGCGCGGGTCTTCCCCCATCTGGATGACCCGTCTCCGGTAGAGCTCCGCGGCCGTGAAATGGATGTGGCTGAGCTTGGTCAGGGCGTGGCGCACCTGCTCGTCGAGCACCCCCTCCGTGGACTCCCCGCCGTGGATGTGGGCGATGGGCAGGCGCGCGGCCACCGCGGCGCAGGCCGCGCAGAGCAGCTCGTACCTGTCGCCGAGCACGACCAGCAGGTCCGGCCTGAGCCGCGAGAAGGCCTCCCCGAAACGCGCCGTTCCCAGGCCGATGGCCCGGGCCAGCCCGGCTCCGTCCTCGCGCCGGGGGAGCGTGTCCAGCTCGGCGGCGATGGGCAAGCCGTCCTCGCGGATCTGACGGATGCTCCCGCCGAAGGCCCGGCCCAGGTGGGAGCCGCAGGCCATGAGCTGGAGGCGGAGGTCCCGGGAGCCGTGGACGGCGCGCATGAGCCAGTAGAGCAGTCCGTAATCGGCCCGGGAGGTGGTGAGGACGGCGATCTTGCGCGGGCGCTTCATGGACGGCGCAGGTGCTTCCACGCGAGCACCTCATCCCGGCCGACGGCCTTCTTCAAGGTTTTGCCGACGGTCCGGTCCAGGTCCGCTGGAGAGATGCCCGTTCCCGGCCTCTTGACCGCGATATCCTCGCGGCGCAGGACATGGCCGCGTTCCAAGTCGCCGGCCGCCACCAGGCTTTTGCGCGCGACGGCGATGTTCTTGCGCTCGCAGGGGGCGGGCCGCTTGATTCCGTCCCCGAGAGCGGCTTCCACTTGGCGGACGGCGCGGACCATGGCCGCGAACTCGGAGGGTTCGAGCGAAGCCTTGTGGTCCGGACCGGGCAAGCTCCGGTCGAGCGTGAAATGCTTCTCGATCACCGACGCGCCCAGGGCCGCGGCCGCGGTAGGGACCTCGATGCCCATGGTGTGGTCGGAGTAGCCGACCGGGAGCTTAAAGGCCTCGCGCAGGGTCCTCATGGCGCGCAGGTTGATCTCCGCGGCCGGAGCCGGATACTCGGTGACGCAGTGGAGCAGGGTCAGCGGCGGCTTCCCCGCCGCCCGTATCCAGCCCACCGCGGAGCGGACCTCGGCCAGGGTGCTCATCCCCGTCGAAAGGTAGAGAGGCTTCCGTTTGCGGGCGACATGCTGGAGCAGACCCTTGTTCGTGATCTCTCCCGAGGGAAGCTTGTAAGCCTTCACTCCCAAGCGCTCCAGCAGGTCCGCGCTCTCCTCGTCGAAAGGGGTGGAGAGGAATTGGATGCGCTCCTTGCGGCAATACGAGAACAGGACCCGGTGCGCTTCCTCGTCGAGCTCCAGGCGGCGGATCATCTCGAGCTGATTATCGCTCTTGACCGTCTTCTTCTGATATTCGGCCAGGGCCGCGTGGCGGGAGGCGATGCGCTCGGCCTTGAAGCTCTGGAACTTGACCGCGTCCGCGCCGCAGTCCTTGGCCGCGTCCACCAGGCGCTTGGCCATGCGCAGGTCGCCGTTATGGTTGACCCCGGCCTCAGCGATGAGGAAGATCGAGCGCTTCATGCCGGCCGAGCCAGGGAGCGGACCGTGGATATCACGCGCGCCTGCTGGGCGCGGGTCAAGCTCACGGAAGAAGGAAGGCTGATTGCGT
>CAYWAR010000146.1:0-6480 GCA_964455765.1 uncultured Elusimicrobia bacterium | reverse complement strand
GAGGCGACCACGGGCACGCCGGCGGCCTGCGCCTCGATGAGCGCGGTGCCGATGCCTTCCATGAGCGAGGGCATGACGAAGAGGTGGGTCTTGCTGAGCAGTTCGGGCACGTCCGTGCGCTCGCCCAGGAATTCCACCTGCCGGGCCACGCCCAGGCGCTCGGCCTCGGGCCGGAGCTCCTCGGTCTGGCGGCCCACCAGTTGGAAGAGGACCGCCGGGAATTCCCGGATGACGCGCGCGGCCGCCTGGAGGAGGATGGAATGGCCCTTGATGGGGGAGTAGTGGCCCACCATGATCACGCGCAGGGGAGGGGTGGGTCCCAGGGAGGCCCGGGCCTTGCGCGAGGCGTCCCAGCGCCGGGTGTCTATGCCCGAGGGGATGACCGAGATCCTCTCCGGGGCCACGCCCGCGGCCGCGAGCGCGTCGGCCGCGGCCCGGCAGACGGCGATGTAGCGGGCGATCTTGGCGGAGCCGTACTTGAAGCGGCTGAAGGGGTTCTTGCGGATGGGGTTGATGACTCTGCGGGTCACGACCAGGGGGACGCGGGTCCAGAGCCAGCGGGAGAGCAGGCAGACCGCGTGCGCCTTGGGATGGGGCGCGTGGTGGTGGGAGGCGCCGCGCTCCCGGGCGATGCGCGCGATGGCGCGCGCCGCGGGGAGGTCGTAGTCCTGGCGGATGGGCACGGGCTCCACGGGCACCCCGGCCGCGGCGAGCCTTCGGGAGAGGTCGCCTTCGGGGGAGCAGGCCACGACGATCTCGTGCCCCCGCCGGCGCAGCTCCTGGGAGGTGAGCCAGATCTGGTTGGCTCCCCCGGTCCAGCCGGTGGCTTCGGTGGCGAAGATGATCTTCATGCCGGATGCCGTCCTGCCTTCGGGGATATGAATGTTTCCAGGGGCTTGGCGCCCGGATGAAGTCTCAGGAGTTGATGCCAGCCTTTGCTCAAGCGTCGCGACCAGCCGCGCGCCAGCAGCGTCTGGGCGGCGGAGCGCAGGTCTCCCGGCCTGGCCTCGGCCAGATGCTCCAGGAGTTGGGCCGCCTGCGCGAGATCCTTGACGGCCTTGGTCTGCTGGAAAAGCGGCCTGTCCGATGCGACCAGGATCTTGTGGAGGGAGAACCGCGCGGGCGAGGGGACCAGGACCAGGAACCCTCCGCCGTCGATGACCGCGGCCCGTTCCGGGTTTTCTATGAGATATTCGAGGCCGGGAAGAGGCTGGGCGTTCGTGCCCAGGCGCGGCAATGGAACCGGGCGCTCCCCCCGCCCCGGCGCCAGGAAGTCCACGCGCAGGGACTCTCCGCGCACCTTGAACGAAGTGGAGGGCCGGCGCGGATCGAGACCGGGCACGGGCAAGAAGCCCGTCTCGAGGCGCGCCAAAGCGTCCGGGGCGTCCGCGCCCGCCGCCTCGCTGCCGGCGGCCAAGGAAACGGCGGCTGCGTCCACGTCCTCCGTCCGGAGGCCGGCCGATTCCCAGCGCACGCCCAAAAGGTTGCCGATGACGCCGAAGGCATGCGTCCCGACCAGGACGGCGCCCGCGTCGAATACTCCCGCGTCCGCGAAGGCCTTGAGGACACGGGCCGGGCGGTGGCCCATGGTCCAGCCCCCTCCCGTGCGCACTTGCGCGCTGAGCCGCTCCAGAGCCGCGCGTTCGCGCGCCGCGTCCACCCGTTCCCCGGAAAACCTCGCGATGAGGCGGTCCAAGGCCGCGCTCCGCTTTCCCAGATAAAGCTGGCGGCACACCCCGCCGGGCTCCGAATATTGGAAATAAACGTAGATGTCCCCATGCACCGTTTTGGTCGTGAAGGTTCCCGGCGCCTTGCCGACGGTGCGGCGGGCGGATTGGGCCAGGAGCCTTTCGAGGAGCTCGGCATAGAGGGTCTGGGTCTCGGAGGGCAGGGAAACGATCATGTATACGTAGATTATACACATTCTACGTATACACCGGTCAAGGGCCCGCATCAACTCATCTAAAATGTTCCCGAAACCAAGCTCGTCAACTCATCCGATAGGAAGCTCTGAGAAGGGATACGGGGGGAAGGGCGTCGGCGCGGCCTCTTCAGAAGAAACGGGAGGCGGAGACCCGGAAGACGGCCGGGCCGTCCATGGACGCGACACCCTCCTGCCTGCAGATTTGGACCACGGGGATGGCGCCGAGCGCTCGGGCGGTGTCGCGGTGATGCCCGGCCACGGGGCCGTCGGAGAGCTTGGCCTCGATCAGGAGCCACGGCCGGCCTTCCCTCACGATGAGGAAATCAGTCTCCTTCTTGTCCCGGGTTCGCACATAGGAGAGCGTCATCGCCTCGCCGGAGGCGTCGGCCCAGCCTTGCAGGAGCGCGTTGAGTTCGCAGGCGATGTAGCCCTCGAAACGGCGGGCCTCGTCCGCCATCCTGGTCCAATCATAGGGGTAGACCTTGGAGGCCTTGAGCAAAGATCTCTTTATGTTCTTGGAATACGGCGAAAGCTTGAAGATGAGATGGAAATCGGCCAGGCGTCTGAGATAACCCTTGATCGTCTGGGGGCTGACTTCCAGGTGGGAGGCCAGGGAAGGCGCGGACACGGGGCTGGCGACCATTTCCGGGAGGAGGCGATAAAGATCGAGAAGGTACTCGTGTTCGGTGATCCGGGTCAGCGGCGCGAGGTCCTCCCGGATCACCCTGTCTGTGTACGCCTGCGCCCACTTTCTGTGCAGGGCCGGGGATTGCCCAAGGAAGGGCTCGGGGAAGCCGCTATAGCGCAGGAGAGCGTCAAGGCCGTCCGGAAGAGGTCTTTGCTCCATGCGGGCGGCCGTGAAATCCAGCGCGGAGGAAGGGCCGGGGTGCGCCGCGGCGCCGCGCAGTTCCGCCAGGCGGAGAGGGAATAGGTGGAAGGTAAAGTAGCGCCCGGCCAGGCTGTCTCCGGCCCTGCGCGCGATATCAAACTTGGCGGATCCGGTGACGATGAAATTGAACCGCTCATGGGATTCGTCGAATAGGCCCTTCAGGATGTTCTTCCACTTGGGCATCTTGTGTATCTCGTCGAAGCACACCCAAGGCTTGCGGCCGGCTCCGCGGGCGTCGGCGGCGAAGAAGAACTCGTCGGCCTTGTAGCGGTCGCGCACTCCGCGCAGGTCCCAGAGATAGTAGAGTGCGGGGGAGTCTTCCCTGCGCAGCTTGAGCTTGGCCAGGGTGGTTTTTCCGGCCTGCCGGGGACCGGTGATGAAGCGCATCTGCCGGCCCCACTCCTGCGAAAACGCGGTCGCGTAGAGAGCGCGTTCGATCATGAGGGGGAGGATATCATTTTCCGCCGGGTTATGGCAATTCAGAATATATATGTCGATTTGCCATATCCTCGCGATGTGGGAGAAAACGCGCGGCGCCGCCGCAGACGACCGGATAGCCGTATTCATCGGCTCGGGCCGGTCTGCCCCTGGAAATCGGAGGTTACTCCTGATATATACGGAAGAATGGGTAGGATATCCTTGGGCTTCGCTCTGCTCCTCTTCCAGGCGGGCGCATGCAGCGCCTCGCCGCTGGAGGGCCTGCTGTGGTCGAAGCTGAGCACGGAGCAGGCGGAGTCGCTCGGCGAGGATGCCACGGCCGAGCGCGCGGTCAAGCTCATGTCCCCCGCGCAGAAGGAGGAAGTGCGCTCGGGCCTATCCTACCTTGAGCGCAGCGAGGAGCTCGACACCCTCAAGGAGGCCGGCAGGGGGTATCTGCTCTTGGGCTATGCCGGCGACGCGGCCCGGGTGGCGGCCAAACTGCGCGAGCTGGAGCCGATGGATCCACGGGGGCACGCCCTCGCCGCGCAGTCAGCCTACGCGCGGGGAGATTACGCCGAAGCGGCCAAGTTCGCGCGCGGGGCTCTTCTGCTCGACAAGAAGGACGGGTCCATGAAAGTCCTGCTCAGGCTTGCCCAGGGGAAAACGGGGCGTTCGAGCGGGCGGGGGGCTTCCGCAGCCCCCAAGCGAGAGCGGAGAAGCTTGCGCGCGGCCCCCGCGCCGGGTGAGGCCGAGCTTTCGGGAAAGGCTCCCCTGTACGGAAAGGTCTTGGATAAAAGGGAGCGCTTACGGGTGGACCGGGCGCTCAACAGGCTCTTTCGGACCGGCAAAGGCCGGCAATACATCAAGCGGATAGCCGAGGACGCGGACGGTGGGGTGACGCTCTCGGCGCTCAGAGAGAACGGGGTGGACGTGAGGAGCGGGCATGACCTGGGGGAGGAGGGCCAGCGCGTCGAGAAGGAGGGGGAGGTCTTCGTGATCTTGCTGGCCCCGGAAGCTCTATCCGACAAAAAGGGCGTGGCCGAGCCGGTGCTGGGCGAGGGGCTCAGCGAGGCGGGCGACAGGAAGGAGCACGGGGATTGGTTCCCCGCCCTGCTCATCAAGCAGAAGGCGGCCTTGGTGCGCATCTGGATCGCCGAGGAGCTTTTCCGGGACGGGGAGGGCTGTTCGGACGAGTCGAGGCTCTGCGAGGCGATACGCCTGGGAGTCAGGATATGGAAGGATGACCTCTCGAATAACCCCATGAACGAAGATGAGTTCTTTGATCGAGATCATGTGAGAAATTTCGAAAAAGCCGTGAAGGATGATTTGAGGGGTCGGCGTGGAACTCCGGAGGTCTTGCACTTGGTGTTTAAGGACTATGCCCTGAAGGGCGGGGCGATGAAAGAGTCAAAGAAGGCCATTTCAAAGGATGCATTGCCGGAGTATCAGCGGGGAAAAGAGGGTTATCAGAACACCTTGTTCGAAGAGGACTCGGAGTTCCGTGAGCGGACCGGGAATCCCGATGGGAAAGGGAAGGGGGCGCGTCGTGGGAGGCCGATAAGTGTTCAATAAAATGGCTCGGTTCCTGCCGTTGCTGTTGTGTTCCATGGCTGTCGCCTGTTCGCGCAAGGAGGGCCCTGGCGGGGGGGCCGAGACCCCGAAATCTGAAAAAGGTTGGAAGACCTTTCAGGATGAGAGGATACGGGTCGATTATCCGGAGGAGTGGTCCGTCTATCATGCGAAACTTTCGAAGGCACGGGAGGAGATGTGGGTGGTGGAGCCTCCGGGCGCGATGGAAGATGATACGGGTTCGGTGATGATTTCGGAAAAGCCTCATGCCCAAAAGTGGCCCCTCGAGGAATTCTTGAAGATTGAGGAAAAAAACATGACTTCAGGAAGACGCTTCATCAATCCTCCCAAGAAGCTGAAGCTGAAGGTCGGAAACTGCCTGAGCTATCCAATGGAGTATAAACGAGGGAAGAATTTCAGCGCGACCATTCACGCGCATTGTTACCGCGACAACGGCAACTACGTGAGCATCTGGGCGGACATCGGAAAATACACGGACAACACCAAGCCCGACGAGGACTCCCTGAAGAACGCGCGCATCTACGAGCGGGTGCTGGAGAGCCTCGAGTTCTTATAGGGCGGGCCGCGTGGGGGGCTCACCACAAGACATCGACGCCGTAAGCTTTAATGCGGGGATCCGGCGTCAGGACGCCCAGGCGCTCGAGCCTGGACTGGGCGACGAGGAGGCGATCGAAGGGGTCCCGATGCAGGGGTTTGAGCGTTGCCGTGTGAAGAGCGTGGTGGATAAGCACGGGCAGGGCCTGGATGGAGAGGCGGTGCATCTGCTCGGGGATGAGCTTCTCCGGAGTTCCTACGAAGCGTATCTTGCCGGGGGCGTGTTTGATCGCTATCTCCCAGCAGGATGCGGCGCTCAAATAGAGGTCGTTTCTCGGATGCGATATGAGCTCTCTCGCCTTGGGGCTCAGGGCGGGATCATCCAGGATGGCCCAAAGAAAGGCGCAGGTATCGAGGAGGACCCTCACGACTCAAAGGCGTCGAGAGCCGGCCCCGAGAGGGGGGCGTCCCAGCCGGGGGAAAGTCTGAGAAGCCCTTCGCCGTCCCGAAGGGCCTCTTGGAGCCCGGCCGCCGCTCGAAGGGGACGAGCTTCGCTACGGGGCTGCCGTTCTTGGCTATGACGACGCTTTCGCCCGTCTGGACGCGCGAGATCATCTTTGAGAACTGGGTCTTCGCGTCATGGATATTGAACATGCGCATGGGCATGGTATAGACTAAGTCCTGGACTAAGTCAACATATTAAACTCTCAGGGAAAGGCGGAGAGGAAGCTAGTCGCGGGCAGGCCGGGGATCCCGTCGGCCGAGCCGGGCCCGGGGGCGTTGGCGGCGACGAGGACGGCCGGCACTCCGCCGAGGCGGTCCGCGAAGTAGCGCAGATTCCTGGTGGGGCGGGTCTCGGATAGTTTCGCCTCGATGAGCAGGAGCGGACGGCCCTCCAGGGCCAGCAGGAAATCCACCTCGCGCTTCTCCTTGTCACGCATGAAATGGACGCTCAGGGCTTTCTGGCCCCAGTCCTGGGTGAAATGGCACCAGCGCAGCAGTGCTGCGGCCAGCAGATTCTCGAATCGCGCTCCCTCCTCATCCAGGGCCGACCAATCCCAAAGGTAGAGCTTGGGCTCCCGCCGCAGGGAACGGGTGAGATTTCCAGCGAAAGGCGTGATAC
>CAYWAR010000145.1:0-6491 GCA_964455765.1 uncultured Elusimicrobia bacterium | reverse complement strand
CCCCGGCCGCCGCCGGGGCCCCGCAGGAGGTGCGGGTTTCCGCCACCACGGGCATACTCTCCGACATCGTCATGTGGATAGCCCAGGACCGCGGATATTTCGAGAGGGAAGGCCTCACGCTCCGGGAGGTCCACACCGGGCGCGGGACGCCGGAGCGGATGGCCGCGCTCTTGAGCGGCGCCGTGGACGTCGAGCGCATGGGCTATCACACGGCCATGAACGCGGCCGCTCTCCGGGAGAACGGCTTCATCGCCGTGGCGGACGCGGCCCACTACCCCAAGGGGAAGCCCGCCTCGGGCTATTATCTCGTGCGCAAGGACTTGGCCGGCACGGTGAGGTCGTTCTCCGACCTGCGGGGCAGGAGGGTGTTCGCGCCAAGCCCGGGCATTTCCCTATATCTCGACTTTCTGCGCCAGGCCGAGGCCGCGGGACTGGGAGAATCGGATTTCGTCCGGAAGGACCCGCAATATCATCTCTCCCCCTCCCTCCTGCTCCACAAAGAGCTGGACGTGGGATTTTTCACCGAGCCCACGGCCGGGAACATGATCCGCCAGGGGCTCGCCGAGGCCTTCGCGGGCACCGACCGGCCCGACCACGACATCCAGGTCATCCTGGTATTCTACTCCAAGCCCTTCGCCCGGCGGACCAAGGCCGCCCGGGGTTTCATGGTCGCCTACCTGCGCGCGGCGCGGGACCTCGCCCGCATGACGCCCTCCGAGCTCACCGAGGCCTCAAGGCGCCACTGGGAGCTCGCAGACGCAGACGCCGGGATCTTCGGGAGCCTGCACATCCGGCCGGACGGCCGGGTGGACATCCCCTACCTCATGGGCATCCAGGAATACGCCAAACGCAAGGGGCTCATCGCCGACATCCTTCCCGCCGAGAAGCTGGCGGACCCCTCCTTCGCGCGCTACGCCGTCGGTATCCTCGACAAGAACGAGCGCGCGCCGGCGCGCTGAAGCGTGTCGTAGTAATTCTACAGGGACGCAAGGGCCCGGTCGTTGACTGAGGGACGGGGCTCTGTTACAATCGATCTGCCCCTACGCCGACGAAGGGACCATGACCCGACGCGCTCTCCTCCTATCCTGCTTCCTGGCCGCCGCTCCCGCCGCGGCCGCGGAAGCGCCCGTCCAGCCGCCCGCCGCCGAGCTGCGCCTAAGGCCCACGGTCGACCATCTGCGCGAGCGGCTCCTGCACAACGAGACCAAGAACAATGTCAAGTGCTGGACCACTTTCCGGCGCACCGAGGACATGATCGCCGGAGTCCCGGTGGACCCGGCCGCCGGCCACGTCCGCGCCCGCCTCACCCAGAAATTCGCCCGCGAGCTCTGGATGCGCTCCAACGCCATCGAACCCGCGGCCTCGAAAGCCGTTTCCAAGGGGTCGATCGAAAAAGCCCTGCGCCAGTTCCTCAAGATCGGAGTGCTCCTCGACAAGGAATCCTACGAGCAGAAACCCCGCTTGCTGGAGGACAAGAGCGCGTTGAAGGTGGCCGGGCTCGACGCCGTGGACTTGGGCAAGACCTCGGAGTCCTGGCGCGTCCTGCTCACCGTGGCCCAGGCGGACGCGGCCGGAGAGCTGCGCAATCTCACGCCGGAGGCCGCCGACGCCCTGGCCGAACAGGTGAACCTCTTCGCGGTGTCCCTCCTCAAGATCGGGGCCAAGCTCTGCCGGACCCAGCATTCGCCGCGGATCACCGCGGAGATCCTCGAGCGCGCCGACTCCATGATCCACTTCCGCGAGATCTACTACCACTTCTCCAACATCGGGGCCGGGATGGACAAGCGCCTGACCCTTCCCCAGAGCGTCTGGTTCGCCGAGGACAAGCTCCAGAGCCTGGAGAACGTCAACACGAAGGCCGACGGGATCGTCCACGGGAAGAACCTGGAGGACATCGCCGGGATGCCCCTGGAGGCGGAGGTCCCCGCCTATATCGACGAGGCCGTGCTCCCCCAATTGGCCCGCATGATCTGGCTCAAGGCCCAGCTCCTCCTCGGCAAAGGCGCCCTCCTCATCCCCGGGGAGCAGATGCAGAAGGCGAGCGAGGGACTCTTCCCCTACCGGGCCGACGAGGAGGAAAACATCATCTATTTCCCGGAAGGCCCCCGGGCCATCACCCTGCTCGCCTATCAATGCGACGCCTTCCGCGACGACGGCGCCCATTGGGCCGTGATCCGCGACCTGCTGCTCCGGGAGATCAACCTCGACTCCAAGGACGCCCGTACCCTGCATACCCCGCCTGACCCGTACGCCATGGAGGAGCTCTCCGAGGCCCTTTCCGACCTCCCGACACTCGCCCTGCGGCTGGCCGGCGAGGCGGCGCGCAAAGCCGGGAAGGGACGGGTGGGGATAGCGGAGGTGAAGGCCGCCCTCGCCGAGATGAAGGAGCTCTCCCGCAAGGTCCAGGCCCTGCCGCGCAAGCCCAAGCCTCCGGCGCCGGAGCCCAAGGGAGAGGACCCGCTCCTCTCTTGGCCGGGCAAGCTCTTCGAGGATGTCACGGCCAAGACGGGGGTCTCGCGCCTGCCCGCCGCGGGCTGGTGGAAGACCTTCAACGACGCGTACTGGCGCCTGAAGATGCAGGTCAAGGAGAAGGTCAAGTCGGCGTACCACAAGCTCTTGGGAAAGGAGATCCCGTATCGGAACTGGAACCTCAACGCTTCCGTCGATAAATTCGCCGACGGCGCGGCGTCCGAAGACTACGACGGCGACGGGCTTCTGGACATTTTCATCGGGGGAAAGCGGGGCGGGCTCTTCCGGAACCTGGGCGGCATGCGTTTCGAGAACGTCTCCTGGAAATCCGGGCTCGCCAAGGCCATCGCCACGCACCCGCGCGGGGCGGCCTTCGGCGACTACGACAACGACGGATTCCAGGACATCGTCATCTCCCCGGCCCGCGGCTGGACCCTGCTCTACCGCAACAACGGAAACGGGACCTTCACCGACGCGACGGAGCGCTCCGGAATCCGCGACCGCATCCAGAACGTGGCGCTCTGGCTCGATTACGACAAGGACGGCTGGCTGGACCTGTATCTGCTCAACCGGGGCGACCTTGAGAAGGGCGCCATCCCCTTCATCGGCGACGCGACCAACGCGGAGCCCAAGCAGCTCTACCGCAACAACGGCGACGGGACCTTCACCGATGTGACCGTCGAGGCCGGCGTGGGGGACACGCGCTGGGCCCTGGCCGGCGCGGTGCTCGACTACGACAACGACGGCTGGCCGGACATCTACGTGGACAACGACATCGGCAAAGACGTGCTCTACCGCAACCTCGGCAACGGAAAGTTCCAGGAGGTCACGGAGAAGGCCGGGGTGGCCGACTACGGAGCGGGCATGGGCATCTCGGTGGGGGACTTCAACCGGGACGGCTGGCCCGACCTCTACGGCACCAACATCGGCATGTACAGCGTGCGCGCCCGCTACGTGCGCCCCACCGCGAAGACCCGCATGCAGACCAACCTCCAGCTCGACCAGTATTTCCGCATCAAGCAGGCCAACCGCCTCTACCGCAACAACAAGGACGGGACCTTCACCAACGTGGTCGACGAGCTCATGGGGCCCATCTATACGGGCTGGGGCTGGAACGGGATGTTCTTCGATTTCGACAACGACGGCTTCCTGGACGTGCACGTCTCCAACGGCGCCCTGCCCTACAACCTCTTCTATCACGACGAGCGCAACGTGCTCATCCACCAGGACCCCAAGACCGGGCGCTTCCACGACGTCTCCAAGGTCAGCGGGGTGGATTTCCCGGGAAATTCGCGCGGCGTCACCTTCGCCGATTACGACCAGGACGGCTTCCTGGATTTCGTGGTCATCGGCATCCACCCGCCCGTCTTCTTCCGCAACTCCATGGCCAAGACCGGCCGCCACTGGCTCTCGGTGCGCCTGCGCGGCACCGTGTCCAACCGAGACAGCATCGGCGCCCGGATCGAGGTCAAAGCCGGCGGCGCGGTCCAGACCGACTGGGTGGGCGGCCAGGGCGGCGGGCTGAGTTCCCAATGCAGCAAGGACATCCACTTCGGGCTGGGCAAGGCGGACTCCGTGGACTGGGTCAAGGTCCGCTGGCCTTCCGGACGGCAGAAGACCCTGCGCGGCCTCAAGGCCGACCGCCGCATCGTCATCGTCGAGCCCGGCCCCGGGAGACCCGCAAGGCCGGGAATCCCATCGAGGATTCCCAGCCTTGCGCGTTGATATTTCTTAGTCCACTTATGAGTTCAACTTCTGATCTCCCCAAACCCATCCCCGCCCTGCGCGCGGACATCGAAGCCTTCCCCGTCGAGCACGAGGGCCGGTCCATGATCGTGCTCCAGGA
Source organism: uncultured Elusimicrobia bacterium (assembly GCA_964455765.1). Classification (GTDB taxonomy): domain Bacteria; phylum Elusimicrobiota; class Elusimicrobia; order UBA1565; family UBA1565; genus CAYHRV01. Next base: position 2,176 of record CAYWAR010000145.1, on the reverse strand, counting down.
CCCGGAGGGGATCGCGGAGCAGTCCCTGGCCCTCTCCCCCTCCGCGATGCTCCTGGCCTCCCTCCTCGATGGACGCCGCACCGCCTCCGAGCTGATCTCGATGGCGGCCAAGGACGGCGGCACGCTGCTCGCCGCCTCCGAGATCGAGAGGCTCGCCGCCCGGCTGGAGGAGGCCGGCTTCCTGGAGACCCCGGCGGTGCGCGAAGCCCGCCGCCGCATCCTGGAGGATTTCCTCTCCGGCTCCGAACGCAAGGCCCAGCTGCGGGGATCGGGCTATCCCGAGGGAGGGCTGGAACTCGCTTCCTTCATGGGAAAGTTCTTCCAAGGACCCAAGGGGCCGGGGCGTCCGTTGCCGGACAAGCCCTCCCGGTCCGCCCCTCCTCTGGGCCTGGTGGCCCCCCACATCGACCTCCAGCGGGGCGGAGCGTCCTACGCGTGGTCCTACGGCGCCCTGGCGGAGTGTCCGCCTCCGGACGCGGTGGTGGCCCTCGGAGTCGCCCACCAGAGCCCGAACTCCCCCTGGACATTCACGCGCAAGGACTATGAGACCCCCTATGGCCCGATGAAGGTCGACGGGGGGCTCTACGACGAGCTGCGCGGCGCGCTCTGGTACGATCCGGCCGACGACGAATGGGTCCACCGCCGGGAGCACTCCCTGGAATTCCAGGCCCTTTGGCTCAAGTTCCTATGGAAAGACGCGGCCCCGCCTTGGGTCCCCATCCTGACCTCCACCTTCGAGCGGTTCTCTCCGGACAAGGCGCCCTCCACGGTCTCGACCGTGGACGGCGCGGTCTCGGAGATGGGACGCAGGCTGGCCGCGCTCTCCAAGAAGAAGCGCATCCTCGTGCTCGCCGGAGTGGACTTGGCCCACGTGGGCCCGCATTTCGGCGACGAGCTCGAGCCCGGTCCCGAGCTTTCGGCGAAGATCGAAGCCGAGGACAGGGCCTCGCTGGCGCACGCGTTGAAGCTGGAGGCGGACGCGTTCTACCTCTCGACGGTCAAGGACGGCCACTGGCGCAAGGTCTGCGGCCTTTCGGCTTTATACACGGCGCTGCGGCTGATCCAGGCGATGAGAGGGAAGGACGCGCCGGCGGCCGGCGCGGAGGCGGGCGAGCTGCTCTCCTACGGGCAGGCCCCGGACCCGCGCGGGGGCATCGTCTCCTTCGCCGGCGCCATATTCCACTGACGAGCTCACCCTCCGGCCTCCCTAAGAGTTATAATCCACGGTTGCACGGGGAGGGAATCCCCGACGGGAGGATCGTCGGCCGGCCCATGATTTTCGAGCGCTCGTTTCGCCGCGGAATCGTTTTGGCGGGCCTGTGCGGCCTGCCGGTCTTGAGGCCCTCTCTCGCGAGGGCAAGGCCGGCCGGGGAGGAGGCCGGCATCCAATGGGTCTCGATCCCCGACGGCAGCTTTTTGATGGGCGCCGAGGATCGCTCGGATGCGAAGCCCATCCATCGCGTAACGATAAAGTCCTTTGAGCTGGCCAAGACCGCCGTGACGAACAAGCAATACGGAGCATGCGTGAGGGCCGGAGCGTGCGCGCCCGCGCATGTCTCGGACGGGACATGCATGATCCATGACGGCTCACGCTGGAGACCGGGGAAGTTGCCCGACTCGTTTCAAGGCGAGGACCAGCCGGTGGTATGCGTGGACTGGAACCAAGCCAAGGCGTTCGCCGAATGGTCGGGGGGAAGGCTCCCGAGCGAAGCCGAGTGGGAGTACGCCGCGCGCGGCGCGGGCGAGGATTTCAAATACCCGTGGGGCGATGAGGACGCGGCCTGTGATAGGGCGGTCATCTCGGACGCCTCCGCGGGAGGAGACGGCTGCGGACGCAAGTCGACTTGGCCCGTGTGTTCGAAGCCGAGGGGGAATACGCGGCAAGGCTTGTGCGACATGGCCGGGAACATCTGGCAATGGACGCAGGACTGGCATCACGATTCCTACGACCGCGCGCCGAAGGACGGCAGCGCGTGGGAAAGTCCCGCGGGCTCGGGCCGCGTCGCGCGCGGCGGCTCCTGGAGCGGAGGCGCCGGAGACGCCCGGTCGGCGGCCCGCGACGGCCGCGGCGGCGACCCCGGCGATCGCAGCGCGAGCCTCGGGCTGCGCCCCGCCCGGGGGAGCCGATCGGCCCCGCCCGGCTCCGGCGGCGGCTTTCACGTGACGGACCTCCGGG
>CAYWAR010000144.1:0-6491 GCA_964455765.1 uncultured Elusimicrobia bacterium | reverse complement strand
AATCGGTTCGCGCCGGCCCTGCTGAGCATCCTGATCCCGCTCTTGGGCTGGGCGGATACGGCTTGGGCCGCGGCTCCGGCCGCGGAGCAGTTCGTCCGGGAGCACGGACCCGACTACAGCCTCAGCCTGGACGCGGCGGGGAACCTGTACTACAAGAAATCCCCGGTCCAGGGCCTGGCTGCCGCCGCGCCGGAACCCATGCAGGGGGTCGCGCTGGAGCGCTTCACCCAGCTGGCCGAGCGCATCCAGGGGGCCGAGCCGGACAGGGCCCTCGCGCCAGTCCTGCAGGCCCTGCTCCGGCCGACGCTCGGCGACGCCAACGACCTGGTGGGACGCCAGCTCTACACCGGGGAAGGCGAAGCCCGGGCTCTCACCGCCCTGGGCCGCAACGTCCTCATGGACCTCCTCACCGCCAAGGACGGCGTGGGCGTGGAGGATCAGATGAAGGCCATGCAGGGCGGGGCGGGAACCTCCCGGCAGTCGGTCATCGGCCGGCTGAGGAAAGAGGGCCAGCTCGCGCATCTGGCCGAGAAAGCCGCCGATGGGTCTTCCTTCTTCGACCAGGCGGCGGAGGCCGTGCCCCAGACCCTCCACTCCATGGAGGCCTTCGGCAAGTGGGACGAGCTGGCCAAGGGCGGGGTCAAGGACTATTACGTCGACGAGAAGACGGGCAACCTGAGGCTCATCGTAGCGGCCGAGCGCACGGTGGCCGCGGACCGCTTCAAAGTCCTCGATCGCAAGGAAAGCAACGCCATCTACAGGGAGACCGGGCTCGACAAGGGCCTGATCTCGCGCTACGGCGGAAAGATCGTGCGCGCCATCGACAACCTCGTGGAAGTGGACGTCGCTAAGGAGGATGCGGCCCGCCTCGGCTTGGCGCTCGAGCGGCGGGGGATCCATTCCACGGTCAACATGGCCGTCAAGATGGCCGACGCGGTGGGACAGGGTTTCGCCCAGGGGCGCTTTCCGCTCTCCGGCATACTGCCCTTCTCACGGAAGATATTCTCGCGCTTCTCGGGCAGCGAAGCGGTGCAGGCCCAGACCGCGGACTCAAAAGACATCCTCAAGACGGGCTCGATGTGGGACAAGGGGATGGACGGCGAGGGCAGCGTGGTCGGGATCGTGGACAGCGGGCTGGACATGAAGCACCCGGACTTCAAGGACCGGGTGCTGGCCTACATCGACCTGACCCAGAGCAACAAGGACACCGTGGGCCACGGCACGCATGTCGCCGGTCTCACGGGCGGCGACGGCGCCGCCTCCGGCGGCCTCTATAAGGGCATGGCGCCCAAGGCCAAGTTCGTGGTCATCCAGATCTTCGGCGGCCCGACGGGCGGAGGGGCCTCGGAGATGACCATCCTGGCGGCCATGAAGATACTCACCTCCCTGCCCAAGAGCGTGCGCCCCGACGTGGTCAACATGAGCCTGGGCATCAACCCGCCCATCGGCAACAACCTGCAATCCTCGGCCCTCATGGCTGACTGGCTCATGATCCGCGGCATGTTCATGTCCATCGCGGGAGGCAACAGCGGCCCCAAGCAGTACACCATCGGCGCTCCGGGCAACGCCCGGCACGTGCTGACGGTCACGGGCACCGACAAGAAGAAGGTGTTCCCCTTCTTCCCCTCGCGGGGCCCCGTCGTGAACTGGCCCTGGAAGGAATACAACAAACCGGACATCTCCACGGTGGCGGGCGGAGTGGACCGGGAGAACCCCTGCCCCTACGCTCCAGGGCTCATCGCGACCCGCAGCGGGGAGGAGAACTTCCCCCAGGGCCGCGGCGAGCAGTGCAAGATCCCGGGCAACGACAAGTACCGCTACATGTCCGGCACCTCGATGGCGACCCCCCTGGCCACGGGCATCGTGGCCGACGTGATCGGCTACCTCAAGGCCAGGAACCTGCCCTACACCACGGCCGAGGTCAAGGCGCTCCTCATGGAGACGGCCGACGACCTGGGCGAGCCCGCTTATGTGCAGGGCGCGGGCCTGGTCAATGGGGAGAAGCTGGCCAAAGCCCTCGAAGAGCGGGCCAAGGTGGGAGCCTCGGCCGGGAACGTGGCGTTCATGCTCTCCCGGGAGGCGACGCCCTTCCAGAAGTGGTATCTCGCCAAGAACAAGGGCATCGTGGCCACCGGAGCCGGGCTCCTCGACACCCGCGCCGGCCACATCATCAATACGGACCAGGAGATCGACGCCCTGCGTTCCGCCGTGGACAAGGAGTTCGCCTCCAAGTCCTGGCTCGAACGGGTGAAGATCAAAGTGGAATTCAAGCTCGCGCAGAATAACAGGGAGGAAGTTCAATGAATAAGAAGAGCATCTCGTTGTTCGCAGCACTCGCGGCCGCCATGGCCGCGGCCTCGGCCCACGCCGCGGCCGGCAGTCTCGGCGTCAACGCCCAGAATGCCCTCAACGAACTGCAGGGGGGGATAAAGGACGGCGCCTCCCTGGAGGAGTCCTCCCAGGGCGGCTTCAAGGCCGAGCAGGCCCTCATGGGCTTGGCCCAGAAAGGGGAAAGCTCCCTGGTGGACGCCTCCGGCATCGGGGCGAGAGGAGCGCAGGCCGCCGAGCAGACCGCGCAGGCCCGCCGGTTCTCCCTCACCGTGGCGGACGTCCCCGCCCCGGGCGCGAAGCCCGCGCCGGAGAAGCCGGGGTTCTTCGAACGGGTCAAGAACAAGGCCCTGGACATCGCGCTCAACGCCAAGGCCCATTACGATAAATGGGGCAAGGCCAAGCGCATCGCCTTCCTCGGGGCGATCCTGGCCGCGGAGGTCGCGACCTTGATCTGGCCGACCACCGCGATCACCGTGGTGTTCATGGGCATCGGCGCACTCGGCATCATCGGCACCACGCGCGAGCTCATCGCCGCCATCCGGAGGGGAGACCAGTGAAAAATCTCGCTCTCACCCTCGGCATCGTCCTGGCGAGCTCGGCCTCCGCGTCCGCGGCGGTCGGAAAGTCGCTGGGCGGCGGCTACCAGGCGGAGCAAGCGCTCGGGGCCGGACTCTCCGGAGGCGGAGGACTCGAAAGCCTCTCGCAATCCGGCTTCGACGCCCAACAGCTCCTGCAGGGGCTCGACACCGGGGGAGACAAGTCCGCGGTGGACGCCCGCGCGGCCCAGGCGGCCCAGGAGGCCGATAAGGCCGCCGTCCGCACCCGGGGCCTGGCCGTCAATGAGCCGCCCGCCCCGGGAAAAGGAATACTCCCGGATCCCAACGGAGCGGGGGGCGACAAGCCTCAGGAGCCGCCCAAAAAGCGGGACTGGATGAAGATCGTCATGAAGTGGCTGCCCATCGGGATGTTCTATTGGGCGTCCATCAACGCGATCATCAATCCCATGGGCGCGGCCGCGCTCGGGATCCAAGGGATCGCCGTCTACGCCCTCATCGGGACGGCGATGATGCTCTACAAGGAAATCAAGAACAAAGCTTGACGCCGTCTCCTGCGAAAAAGGAACCCCCCGGAGTGGATGCCGGGGGGTTCTTGTTTAGGGAGGCTATTCTTCGCAGATAGGACCGGGACCATCGGGCAGGATCGTCTTGCCGTTGTTGCCCGGGCCGCCGGAGCGGAAGCGCGCTGTGATGGGATAATGGTCGGAGACCACCACGTCCCGGCTCCCCTCGACGCGGTGGATGAACTTGGGGGGGACCATGCCGGCCGACCCCTCCACGTATTCCTCGTCGAACACGTCGCCGGTGAGGAGGAAATGGTCGTAGTTGTTGGCGGGCTCCCCGTCGGAGCGGGAGGTCTGGTCGTCGACGAGCGCGTAGAGCGCGGTCGGCTTGCGGACCCCGTTGCCGTTCGCCTCGGTCTCGGAGCGGAACTCCGGGTATTCGTCGATGAGGTCCTCGATAGGGGTCCATTTTTTCTGGCTTGAACGGCGGCTCTGCTCCTTTCCCTTGCGCGTCGGGAGGTTGAAATCGCCGGTCACGATCACGTCCGGGTCGTTCTTGGGGTCGGCGAGATACTCCTTGAGCCAATCCAGGACATGGCGCATCTCATGCTGGGTGCGCCCCGGCTCGTCTTTGGCGAAGGCGAGGTGCAGGGTGACCAAAGTGAAGTCGAAGTTCCCGGCCCGCATGTGCCCGAGCCTGGCCGGATGCCAGGATTTCGCGCTGCCCTCCTTGAAGAGCGTCTTCTGGCAGTTGACCACGATCTCCTTGCGCGTGAAGAAGCCGTTGTCCTGGAAATCATCGGTGTCGCCGAAGCCGACGTTCCAGCGCCCGTCCCTGCCCGGGAGCAGGTCGTCGAATTTCTCGGCGCCTCTCTCCTTGGAGCCGAGCTCCTGCACCGCGAGTATCTTGGCGCTGCGGCTGTCGGTGAACATGTGCTGGAGGATGCTCTTATAGGCCTTGAGCCTCTCCAGGTTGATCCCATCCCCGAAGTTCATCACGTTCCAGGAGACGATGCGGATGGGCTCCCCATGGCCCAGGGCGTCCTCGGGGCGGATAGTCCCCAGCGGGCGGGAGGGCCTGGCCGCGCGGACGCCCTCGAGCACGCCGCTGAGGTTCGCCTCGAAGCCCGGGCCCAGGGAGGGAGCGTCCGTCGCGGGGGGGAGGGGGCCGGCCCCCTGTTCGCCGGCCGATAAAAAAGCGCCCGGCCGCAAGGCGGCCAGCGCCAAGAAAACACCAACAACCGCACGGCGATAGCGGATCAGCATAGAGGGGTCCTGGTGCTGCCGCCATACTATAGACCCGGAAACTTGACTTGTCAAGGGCCTAGAAAAAATAGGATATCGACAAGTCAAGGAAGCCCTAAAAAACGGCAGCACGGGACCCGGGGGGTCCCGTGCTACTTGTCGGGAGCGCCCGTGCGGTCGGCCTGGCGGGCTTTTTGGAGCCAGGCCTCCCAGGCTTCGTAGTCCCGGGGGGGGAACCGCTCTCCGGAGAGCATCTGGAGGACGGTGTAGGCCATGTCGTGGTTGGAGGGATTCTTGAGGCGCAGCAGCCTGAGCACCTGCTGGGCCGCGTGCTGAAGGATGAAGCCCCGGTAGACCGGATGGTCGGCGAGCCCGACCAGGACGGCCAGCCCGCGCGTCCGGTCGTCGACCAGGGGAAAGTCCAGGACGTCGGCGATCTTGGCCACGGGAAGGGGAGTCTCGCGGTGGTAGACGGCGATGTCGCCGAACACGCGCAGGGCCGCCTCCCGCACGCGCTCATCGGGGTCGACGATGCCCGGCAGGATCGCGGCGGCGAGCTCCTGGCCCTCCTTGAGATAGGAGAGCAGATAGAGGGCCTGCGCGCGCCGCGCCGGGTCCCCATCCTCGTTGAGGATGCGCGCCAGGGCGTCTTTATGGGCCGGGACCTCGGCGATGAAACGGTCTTCCAGGGCCTTGAGGGCCGGGGTGGCGCCCCCCCAGGTGCAGTAGAAAGCCGGGCAGGGCACCCTGTCGATGGGAAGTTCGCCCTTATGCACCAACTCCCAGCCGGTCTCCTGGTAGCGGGCCCAGTCCGCGAGCATGCCCGCGGGGTCCGGGAGGCGGCTGGAGGGGGCGACGCGGTAGGGCAGCCGCTTCTCCGAGTCGGCCGTTTCCACGGCGTCGAAGACCAGGAAAAGGGAGGACCCGGAACTGTCGGCGTTGACCTTCTGGAGAGTGGAGAACGCGAATCCGCCCGCCTTTTGAAAATCCGCTTCGATCTCCTTTTTCAGGGAAGATGCCTTTTGCGCGGCGGTCTTATTGCGGCCCTTGAGCGCCTCTTGGGCCAGCCACCGGCTGATCTGATCGGAGTATTTCTCCCGGAGCGCGCCTTCGTCGAAGCGGGTCGTTCCGTATACGTCGATCCCCAGGAGCGTCGCGGAAGAAGGCGCGGCGGCGGACGGCGCGGCGGCGGCCAAGGAAGCGGCCAGGAACAGCGTCGCGGACCTCATGCGTTCATGGTAGTAAATTTTCCGCTGGCGGGGCGTCGCAACTCCGGCTATTATAGACGTTATGGCGGGAGCGCACAGGCCGTTCTGTATCGCCGGAGGAGAGGTGAGTCTCCTGACGCTCCCGCTCAAGGATCCCTTCGTCACCGCGCTCGGATCGAAGAGCCGCACGGTCAACGCCCTCTTGCGCCTGCGCCTGGGCTCGGGAGTGGAAGGCTGGGGCGAGGCGTCGAGCTCCGTCGTCCACAAGGAGCTTTCCGCGGACCGCCTGGCCAGCTCCCTGCGCCGATTGCTCGCCCGGCTGAGGGGACGCGACGTGCGGCGCTGGGAGAGCCTGAGCGCCGAGATCTGGAGCCTGTGCCCCGCGGCGCCCGCGGCGGCCGCGGCGTTCGAATGCGCCGCGCTCGACGCGTTGACCCGCTCCCTCGGGGTCCCGCCGGCCGAATGGTTCGGAGGAGCCTTGGACCGCTTGGAGACCGACCTGACCGTGTCCGCTTTGCCCGCGGCCAGGGCGGGTGAGATCGCGCGTTCCGCCCTGCGGGAGGGCTTTCGGACGCTCAAGGTCAAGGTCGGCACCCGGGACCGCGGGGAAGATCTCTCGCGGGTGCTCGCCTGCGCCCGGGCGGCGC
>CAYWAR010000143.1:658-6492 GCA_964455765.1 uncultured Elusimicrobia bacterium | reverse complement strand
GGTTTTGGGGCGCTCGCCCTCCAAAGCGTCAAAGATGGCCGGGAAGTGGTCGGTAAATTTTACATCCACGACCGCCCCAAGAACCTGCGTAATAGAACCGAGATGTGGTGAACTTTGGGTCATGAAGGTTCGTTAACGGCTTAAGGTCAGCTGGCCGGCGACGATTTCGCTGATTTCTTTGGTAATCGCTGCCTGACGGATTTGATTGTAATCCAGTGTCAGCTCCAAGGCCAAGTCCTGGGCCGCATCGGAGGCGTTTTTCATCGCGACCATGCGGGCCGAATGCTCCGAGGCGTTGGTCTCGAGAAGCGCCTGGTAAATATGCATCTCCAGAAGCCGGGGCAACAAAACCTCCAAAACGGCGTCCGGGCTCGGTTCAAACAAATAATCCAGCGGCTCCTCGTTAAACTCCTCCGCCGCTTCGTTAAAGTCGCGCCTTGCCGGCAGAGGTAAAAGCGTTCGAACTGTGGGTTTTTGGCGCAGGGTGCTCAAAAATTCCATGCTTACCACAACGATTTTGTCATACTTGCCGGCAATAAAATCGGCAACCAACAGTTGGCTCAAGGGGCGGATGTCCAACACCGATGTCGTCGCGTCCTTTTTCTCAAACTCGGCCGCAATCATAAACCCCCGCTTCCGAGTCGCCATCACCCCTTTTTTCCCCAAGGTGATAAACTCGGCGCGGTTCTCCTCTCTCGCGACCGCAAGAGCGGTACTGATGAGATTGGCGTTGAAACCGCCAATCAGGCCGCGGTTGGAGGTAAGTAAAACAATGCCGGTGTTTTTGACCTCAAGCGGCTGCCGCAAAAGTGCGTGCCGGCCCGGGTGAATCTTGCGGGATAAATTTTGCACCAGTTCCCAAGCCAAGGCGGCGTAGGTCCGGGCGGAGACCGCTTGCTGCTGGGCGCGCCGCATTTTCGCCGCAGCCACCAGTTCCATGGCGCGGGTTATCTGCCGCGTGGACCTGATGGAGCGAATGCGTCGTCTGATGTCTCTAGTGGACGGCATGTTTGAACTCTTGAATTAACCTTTTAAATTTTTCTTCCATTTCCCCCATGAGCTCTTGCTTCACCCTGATGTGAGTCAGCACCTCCCGGCCGTGGGCCTTGAGATAATCGTGGAAACGGCCCTCAAACTCCCTGATCCTTTCCACCGGTAAGTCATCCAAAAAACCGTTGGTCGCGGCGTAAAGGATGGCGACTTGGTGCTCTACTGCCATCGGGGCGTATTGCGGCTGCTTCAAAACCTCGGTAACGCGCCGCCCGCGCTCAATTTGTTTTCTGGTATTTTCGTCCAAATCCGAGGCAAACTGGGCAAAAGCCTGCAATTCTCGAAACTGCGCCAGATCAAGACGCAACTTCCCGGCGACCTTTTTCATCGCCTTGATCTGGGCGGCCGAGCCGACGCGCGACACCGAGAGTCCCACGTTCAGGGCCGGCCGGATCCCCTGATAGAACAAGTCCGTTTCCAAATAAATCTGCCCGTCGGTAATGGAAATGACATTCGTCGGGATGTAGGCGGATACGTCGCCGGCCTGGGTTTCGATGATCGGCAGGGCGGTGAGCGACCCGCCGCCAAAATCCTTGTTGAGTTTCGCCGCCCGTTCCAGAAGCCGGGAATGGAGATAAAACACGTCTCCGGGATAGGCCTCCCGTCCCGGCGGCCGGCGTAAAAGCAAAGAAATCTGCCGGTAAGCTACGGCGTGCTTGGAAAGATCGTCATAAACCACCAACACGTCCTTTCTCTGGTCCATAAAATACTCGCCCATGGCGCAACCGGCGTATGGGGCAAGGTAGGCCATGGCCGCAGGCTCGGCAGCGCCCGCCAAAACTACGATGGTGAAATCCATGGCCCCGCGCTCCCGCAACTCCTTCACTGTTTTGGCGGCCTTTGATTGTTTCTGGCCAATCGCGACATAGATGCAAATCATGTCCTGGCCTTTCTGGTTCAAGATCGCGTCAATGGCGACAGCGGTCTTGCCGGTTTGCCGGTCGCCGATGATGAGCTCGCGCTGTCCCCGGCCGATGGGGATCATCGCGTCGATGGCCTTGAGCCCGGTCTGGAGCGGCACGTTCACGGGCTGGCGGTCCACCACGCCCGGGGCAATGACCTCGACGGGGCGAAACCCCGTCGAGCGGATGGGTCCTTTCCCGTCGAGAGGCTGGCCCAAGGGGCTGACCACGCGCCCGATGAGCGCGTCGCCGACGGGCACCTGCATGATGCGGCCGGTGCGGCGGACCGGGTCGCCCTCGCGGATGAGCTCGTCCTTGCCCATGAGCACGCAGCCCACGTTCTCCTTCTCCAGGTTGAGCACCATGCCGAAGACCCCATGCGGAAGCTCCAGGAGCTCCCCGGCCATGGCGTTGGCCAGCCCCCAGACGCGGGCGATCCCATCGCCCACCTGGAGGACGAAGCCCTCCTCCCCCACCTCGGTCTTTCCCTCGTAATCGTCGAGCTGTTTGAGGATGACGCCCGTGATCTCTTCCGGTCTGATGGCCATGTGGTCTTCCCCTTATTTCATGAGCGATTCGCCCAAGCGCCGCAACTGTCCCGCCAGGCTCCCGTCGAGCACCCAGTCTCCCATCCGCACGACGGCGCCGGCGAGAAGCTCCGGGTCCGTCTTGAAATCCAGGACGACGCTCTTGCCGCTGAACGCCGCCAGCCGCGCCCTCAGGGCCTCGGCCTCCGCGGGCGTCAAATCGTGAGCCGAGCGCGCCGAGGCCCGGACCGGCCCCTTGCGCTCATCGAGGACGCGGCCCAGGTCCCCCGTCACGTGGGGGAGCAGGCCGAAACGCTTCTTATCAATAAGGAGGTTCAGGAACCGGAGCGTGCGCGCGGAGGCGTCCGGGAGAGCGCGCTTGAGAAGCGCCTTCTTCTCCGTGGGGCTCACGCGCGGGTCGTTGAGGGAGGGCAGCTTGTCCTGGAGGGAATGGGCGGCCCGCAGCAGCTCCCCGACGGCCCGCTCCTCCGGCTCCCCGCCCGCCGCCCCCTTCCCCGCCGAGCTCAAGCAAAAAGCCGTCGCATACCGCCGAGCCAGAACGCGATCGGAGAGGTTCATAACTCGACGGACCCCCCGCGGGGGTCTGTCTCCGTCCGGGGGGCCGACTTCCGCTTCATCAGCTCCTTCCTTTCTTATCCGTTATTTCTTCCATGAACTTATCCATCACCGACTTCTTCACCTCGGCGTCCACGCTCTTGCGAAGCAAGCGCTCGGCCGCCCGGACGGATAGGGCGGCTACCTCGCGGCGGAGCTCTCCGACCAGCCGGGCCTTCTCCTCCCCCAACTGGAGGCGGGTCTTCTCCATCAGGCGCGCGGACTCCTCCTCTCCGGTCTTCTTGAGCTTCTCCCGGAGCGCGTCTCCGTCCTTGCCCGCCTGGGAGAGCAGCGCCTGGATCTCGGCCTGCGCCTGGCCCAGCCTCCGGTCGAGCTCCGCCTGGATACGCTCGGCTTCCTTGCGCGCGGCCTCGGCCTTCTCCCGCTCCCGGCGCATCCCCTCCTCGCGCTCCTCGATGGATTTGAGCAGGGGGCCCCAGGCGAAACGGCCCAGGATGAACACCAGGCCCAGGAAAGTGGCGATGGTCCAGAACATCAGGCCCGTGTCCGGCTGAAGCAACTGTCCCAGTCCCATGGTTCTCCTCCTGCCCGCAGCGCACAAAGCTCGCCGCGCGTCTTCGACTCCCGCCGTTCGGGAGGACCGTTTCGGCCCTCCCGAACGGGTGTTCGGATCAGTGCGACTCTACGGCGGTCGGGGGTTCCCCGCCGGCGGAAGCCGACGGCACTCCCTTATTGAGGGCCAGCACCGCCAGCAGGACGGCGACGACCGCCAGAAGCCCGAGGCCTTCGATCATGGCCGCCGGGATGATCATCATGGTCTGAAGGGAACCCGCGGCCTCCGGCTGCCGGGCCGTCCCCTCCAGCGCCGCGGCGGCGAGCCGCGCGATCCCGAAGGCGGCGCCGATGACGCACAGTCCGACCCCGATCCCGACTCCGACGTAGCCCAACCCTAGATACAGCATGTGATGACTCCTGTCCGACGAGACTAGGCGCTCCTCGAGGGAGTGCGCCCCTCCGACCTCCGCGCCGACGACCGCTCTCAGTGCGGGTGGACCGAACCTCCGACGAACAACGCGGTCAGCATCGTGAAAATATACGCCTGGAGCAGCGCCACGAGCAGGTCCAGGGTCGTGATGAAAAGCGCGAGCCCCACGGCCGGCACCGACACCAGGAACCCCAGCGGCCTGCTCATCTCGCCGAAGATGAATATCAGCGAGAGGAAGGAGAGCGCCACGATGTGTCCGGCGATCATGTTGGCGAAAAGACGGATGGTGAGCGCGATGCATTTGACCAGCATGCCCAGGATCTCGATGGGGTAGAGGATGAGGAGGACCCACCAGGGGATGCCGCCGGGCGCGACGTGCTTGAGGTAATTGAAGAAGCCTTGCTCGCGCACGCCGGCCACCTGCATGAGCCCGAAGGTGCACAGGGCGAGCCCGGCCGTCACGGAGATGTTCCCCGTGGCCGTGGCGCCGTAGGGGAGGAGACCGGCCAGGTTGCAGAAGAGGATGAAGAAGAAGAGCGTCAGGAAATAGGGGAGATAGCGCCGCCCCGCGTGTCCAAGGGCGGGCTCGACGATCGCGTCCCGGATGTAGAGGACCAGGGACTCTAGCGCGACCCGGGCCAGGAGCCCCGCGCCGGTGCGCGTGCGGGCGAGCCAGGAGAACACGACCAGGAGGAAGGAGCCCACGAGCCACATCATGAGCAGGTGCTTGGTGAAGGCGAAACGCACTCCGCCCAGGTCGAAGAGAGGGAAGAACGCGTGGTCCAGGAGATGGTGCGAGAGTATCTTTTCGAAGTTCACTTCGCCGTCGTACCGTCCTTTCTCAGGTGTCTATACTCCAACAGCAGCAGAGCCAAGTTCCCGCCCGCGTACGACAACAGCCTCGCCGCCAGCGCCCGCCATCCGCCGTCGCCCGCCGAGACCGCCAGGACCGCGAAGACCGCGACCCTCGCCGCCAGCCCCCCGCCGAAGGCCCTCCAGAACGCCTTGGAGGAGATCTCCCGGGCGAAGAGGAGCGCCGCGACGCTCCCCGTCGACATCACCCACGCGGCCGCCAGGCCGGTGAAGGCGTGTCCCGCGGCCTCCGCGCCGAGGACGGACCGGCACGGCAAGGCGATAGCCAGAGCCAGGGCCGCGCCTTCCGCCGCGCTACGGAGCGTCCTTTGAAGGGGCCGTCTCTCGGATGAGCCGGTAGAGTCCAAGGGAGATGCCCGCCACGGTCCCCAACAGCGCGAGCCAGGGCTGAGTTCCGAGCCTGCCGTCGAGCCAGCGGCCGGCGAACACGCCCGCCAGCACCGAGACGACCAGTTCGCTCCCCGCGCCGAGCGCGAGTCCCCAGGCGCTGCGCCTCCGGGGACGGGTCCCGCGATCAGGAGTCATGCAAAGATCAATCCTAGGTCCATGCTATAAAATCCTCCGCGTCGCTTACAACTTCGGGGCCGCGGCCCCTTCCCCGAAACGGTAGCCGAAACCCCGGAGCGTCCGGATGTCCCCGGCCGAGCCGAGCCTGCGGCGCAGGCTGCCCACATGGCGGTCCACCGTCTCCGGATTGACGTCCGCGGCTTTGCGTCCCCAGATACGCTCGAGGAGCGTGGCCCGGCTCAGCGCCGCCCCCGGATGCTCCAGGAAGAAGCAGAGCAGGTCGAACTCCCGCGGGGAAAGAGGCCCCGCGTCCACCCAGCCCCGGCCCTTGCGCCGGGAGACCCGGCGCCGGGCGCGCTCCACGCGAAGGTCCCCGGCGGGGGAGAGCAGGACCTCCCCTTCGCCCTGCGAGCC
>CAYWAR010000143.1:0-648 GCA_964455765.1 uncultured Elusimicrobia bacterium | reverse complement strand
TCGCCCCCGCGCCCGCGCAGCCGCACCTTGGGTGCGCGGGGCGCGCCCCCCGCGCTGGCCCGGGGGGGGGGTGCGCTGCACCCCCCCCTCCCTCCCGCGCCCCCCGGCCGCCGCCGCGACGCGCGCGGCCAAGACCGAGTCCGCGCAATCGGCCGTCAGCACGTCGGCGGCTCCGCAGGATAGGGCTTTCGATAGCGCCGAACCGAAGAATTCCTCGGGGGATAGGAGCAGGACGACCCTTTTTCCCCGCTTGGAGAGGCGTTGGATGGCGGCTTTCGGACCGGCCCTGACCGCCCCCCAATCGGTGAAGACTATGTCGGTTTGCCGGCGGTCGGAGTTATCGGTCCGAAAGGGACACCCCAGCCCCTCCAAGAGACGGCTCAACCGGGCGCTCAGTTGGGGATCGGAGGTCAGGAGGAGGGCGCGGATCACCCCTGGATTGTAGGAAAAATAGCCCCGCGTTACTCTGATCGAAGGAGGGTGATCTCGATGCGGCGGTTCTTGGCGCGGCCTTCGGCCGCGGCGTTGTCTCCGATGGGCCGATGCTCCCCGTAGCCTATGCCGGAAAGCCTCTCCGGAGCCACGCCGAACTCCTGCATGCGCTGGACCACGGCGTAAGCCCGCGCCATGGAGAGCTCCCAGTTGGAG
>CAYWAR010000142.1:0-6530 GCA_964455765.1 uncultured Elusimicrobia bacterium | reverse complement strand
GCCCCTTCGGCCAAGGCCGTCTGCGAGAACGAAGCCTGCGACGATATCTTTTGACGCGCAGGCCGAAGAAATCCACACCGTGGATTTCTTCGGCTCTCGCGGAAATTTTCAAGCTATTGGCCTTGACAACACCGCGCGGGCCTGATATATACATATAGTCGCAATTGTCCGACCTGGAACGCCGACCGGGTTCCAGGTCATTTATTTGTATCGATACCCATGGAACAAGAAGAACAAGGGCCTCCGCCCCCTCGCATCCTGACGACCATCTCGCACCTCGAGTGGCTCTCTGAGCGCCTCCACGGGGAGCGGCGTTTGGCCGTGGACGTCGAGTCCGACGGCTTCTTCGCCTACCGCGAGAAAGTCTGCCTGATCCAGATATCCTCCGAGAAAGAGGATTTCATCGTGGACCCGCTGGCCGCCAAGGACCTCTCCCCCCTGAGCCGCTTCATGAGCGACCGGGAGGTGGAGAAGGTCTTCCACGCCTCCGAGTACGACATACTCTGCCTCAAGCGCGACTTCGGCTTCCGCATCCACGGGATCTTCGACACCATGGTGGCCGCCCGCATCCTAGGCGAGCCCAAGCTGGGCCTGGCTCACCTCATCGGCAAGCACTTCGGCGTGCATCTCTCCAAGAAACTCCAGCGCGCCAACTGGGGAAAGAGGCCTCTGAGCCCGGAGCATCTGGAGTACGCGCGCATGGACACGCACTATCTCTTGCGCCTGAGAGACATCCTGGAACGGGAGCTCGAAGGACGAAGACTGCTCAAGGAAGCACGCGAAGCCTTCGGCCGCCTGGAACTCCTGGAACACCAGGCTCGGGAGTTCGACCCGCAGTGCTTCTGGAGGCTCCAGGGCGCCAAGGAGCTCTCGCCGCAGGCCCGGGCCGTGCTCAAGGAGATATACTTATACCGCGAGCGGAAATCCGCCGACCTCAATCTCGCGCCCTTCCGCGTCCTGCCCGAGCCGCTCTTGGTGAGACTCGCCGCCCTCGCGCCCATCTCCTACGAGGACTTGGGCAAAGCCCGCGGCATGACGCCTTACCTGTACGAGCATTACGGCAAGGAGCTCGTCGAAGCCATGGAGAGAGGGCTCAGCGCCCAGCCCGAGGAGGAGCAGCCCGCGCGCCCCTTCAACGGCGACCGCTGGGACGGGGCCACCACCCGGCGCTACGAGAGCCTGCGCCAATGGCGCAAGGAGCAAGCCGAGAAGCGGGGGGTCAACCCGGTCGTGATCCTCGACACCGACGAAGTGAAGGCCCTGGCGGAGGCCCCCTCCCGGTCCGGCGACCAGGCGGCCTGGCTTTGCTGCCTGAGCGAGTACAAGAAGGAGCTCTACGGACCGGAGCTCACCGCCATCCTGAGCGTGCAGCCCCCGCCGCGGGCCAAGCGCCGGCGCAAGCGCAAACCCGCGTCCGCCGCCTGAACCACGACAAACGCTCCGCGTTTGTCGTGGTTCAGGGAATTGGGTGGGATAAAATACCCAGCCCCGCCGGAATGTTATCCTTGAAAATCAGGAGGCAATATGTCGGATTTTCAAGGATAAAAAATATAGGAGAACTGCCTTCTATCGCGGCAACTGCAGTTGCTTCAGAAGGTACTTGATGAAAAGCACCGCTCCGATCCCGCCGGCGGGAATGAGCATGCCCCAGAGCAGCAAGCTCCCCATGTCGACATGGAACCCGAAACCGAGCTTCTCCAGCGCGCCCACCTTCTCCCCCTCCCCTTCCTTGGGCGCGAAACTCCGACCGGCCGTGCGGCTGTAGTAGATGGGACGCTCGACGACCTTCTCGGGTTCCGGGATGGGGAAGCCCTGCTTGCGCAGGAGCTCGTAGGCGTCGCGGATGTGGAGGAACTGGCGGGAGAAATACTCGGCCTGCTCCGGCGAGCCGGCCCGGTCCGGGTGCGACTCCAGGGCCTTCTTCCGGTAGGCGAGCTGGACTTCCTTGGGGCTCGCTCCCGGCTCCACCCCGAGTATCCCATACGCTTGAGCCGCGTCCATGGAGCAAGGATATCAGTCCCGGCTCCCGCTCGCAAGGACTATGGAAGACGCGAGAGGGCCTGGTGCAGGTATCTTTAAGGATAGCAGCACAGGAGAAACGAATCTGAAACACGAGCCTGATAGACTGAGGGGGCAGGACAACAGCTAGGCGCATCGAGCACGACAACAGGTTGGACGTCCAGTCCGAGACGCGGTGGGAATCCCTCCCCCACCGCGTCTTTATTCCCCATCGGAAGAGGAAAACAAACTCCCTAAATCGCGAGAAACGCGAAAGCGTTTATCGCGATTTAGGCCCGTGTTTGCGGCGGGCCGAGCCCAGCGCCTTCTTCTTCTCGCTGGTGATGAGCTGGCCGCAGGCTCCCTGGATGTCCGTTCCCAGACTCTTGCGGATGGTCACCGCGATGCCCCGGCTCCTCAGGAAGTCCCGGAATTCCTTGACGGCCTCGGGCGAGCTGACGGCGTGCGGGGTGTCGGTGGGATTCCAGGCGATGAGGTTGACGTGGAGAAGGTCGGTGCGCCCGGTGGAACGGATGAATCGGACCAGGGCGTTGGCCGCGTCCCTGTCGTCGTTCTCCCCGGCGAGCAGGCAGTATTCCAGGAAGATCTTGCGCCGGTTCTTCTCGAGGGTCCGCCCGAGCTCCTTGGCCAGGCGCTCGAGCGGGAAGGCCCGAGCGGAGGGGACCAGCTCCTCGCGCAGGCCGTCCTTGGCCGCGTGCAGGGAGAGCGCCAGGTTCACCTGGGGGAAATCCGAGCAGAAACGCATCATGCCCGCGATGACGCCCACGGTGGAGACCGAGATGTGCCGGTCTGCGATGGCGAAGAGCTCCGGATCCATGAGCATCCTCAGGCTCTTGGCCACGGTGTCGTAGCAATGGAAAGGCTCGCCCATGCCCATGTAGACCACATGGTCGAGCTTGCCCTCGGCCTGGCCGGCGCGAAGATATTGCTTCCAGAAGAGGACCTGGTCGGCGATTTCCTCGGCCTTGAGGCTGCGCTCCAAGCCCATGAGCGCGGTGGCGCAGAAAGTGCACCCCATGGCGCAGCCGACCTGGCAGGAGATGCACACCGTCCAGGAGGGGCCGGGCCTGGGCTTGAGGAGCACGGTCTCGATGCCGGTCCCGTCCGAGAGCGTGAGCACGGCCTTATGCGCGTTGCCCTCCGCCGAGACCTTGACGAGCTTGCGCTTGAGCGAGAGAAGGGGGGCGCCTTGTTCCAATGCCGCCCTCAGTCCGGCGGGAAGCGCGGTCGCTTCGGCATACGAGGATATCGCATCCTTATAGACCGCGTGGAGCACCTGCCTCAACCGGAAAGCGGGCTCCTTGCGCGATTCAAGAACGGACCGTGCCTTTTCGATATCCATCGCCTTATTCTTAAAGTCGCGATAACCCCTCCCGGGGTTCATCGCGACGTACGCCGCATATTCTACTACTTGCGCGCCCCGGAACCGGATGTTAAGCTCTAGAGAGCATGGCCAACCTGACCCTACAATGCGTGGTCATCGCCCGTTTGGCCGACTACTGCGATTTCCGCGGCCTGCCCAAGGACGTGCGCGACCCCCTGCGCTACCTTTGGGATAAGCTCAAGGAGGCGGAGGAGCCGCTCTACCAGTTCAAGCAGGAGCTCTACCAGGACGCGGTCTCCCATTTCATGCGCCGCGCCGAGAGCGGGGAGCTCAAGGACCCGGACTATCCGGAGTTCCTCGGCCTCCTCGACCAGTACCTCGCCCCGGTGGACTGCGCGGACGCCTTGTTCCACATCACGCCCCAGCGCATGGCCGACAAGAAGGCGCGCCTCTGGGCCTCGCAGGTGCTCGGGGGCTTAAAGGTGCATCGCCTGCTCGATGAGGAATTATTGCCTTCGGAAAAGCGCCGGGCCGCCTGCGAGCGCTTGGTGGGCGAGATATACCGCCGCCTCGAGTTCGAGGACATCGCGGCCGTGCACGAGCGCAAGCCGCTGACGGTCCGGCGCCTGCGCTTCATCGTGCGCCGCATCCGCCTGACCACCGCGGATTACTGCATCCTCCTGCGCACTCCCACGGGGCCGGAGGACACCTTCACCCCCTTCATGCTCCCCCGCATCGAGGCCGTGTTAGCGGCCAATAAACGGCTCCTGCGCCGGATCGGGAAATGGTAAAACCCCGAAACGAAACGAAAAACATGCATAGAAAATGCGCAGCGCACTTTGTGCGCCGCGGATAGGGGTCTTGATTTCCTGGGATATGTAGGCTAAGCTATCGTCAGCCATCTGGCGAGGATTTGAGCCGATTGCCCCGGCCGTCGAGGTAGGCCCTCGAACTGGGAGCTAAAGCGGCATGAAGACCACGCCGAAGGCGTGGTTTTTTCATTTAACGGAACGACAAAGAAAGCAAATGCAGGCATTTAAGGAATACCCTAATAAGGGAAAACGGGAGGCGCTCGAGCGCCTCCTCCTCGAACGCGTCCTGGTCCTCGACGGAGCCATGGGCACTGCCCTGCAGGCCGAGAGTCTCTCGGCGGCTGATTTTGGCGGCGCGGCCCTGGAAGGCTGCAACGAGAACCTCGTCCTCACCCGGCCGGATGTCATCTCCAAGATTCACGCCGGCTACTTCGCCGCAGGCGCGGACATCGTCGAGACCAACACCTTCGGCGCGGTGCGCCATGTCCTGGCCGAGTACGGGCTCCAAGATAAGGTCGCCGAGATCAACCGCCGCGCCGCCGAGTTGGCGCGCGAGCAGGCCGAGAAAGCCTCGACCCCGCAAAGGCCGCGCTTCACGGCCGGGTCCATGGGTCCGGGCACCAAGACCATCCTAGTCACCGGCGGCATCACATTCCCGGAGGTGCGGGCCTACCACGCGGAGCAGGCACGGGCCCTCATGGAAGGGGGTTCGGACCTCCTCCTCCTCGAGACCCAGCAGGATACGCTCAACATCAAGGCCTCGCTCTTGGGAGCGCACGACGCCTTCGAGGCGCTGGGACGCTCGGTGCCCCTCATCCTCTCGGTGTCGGTGGAGGCCATGGGCACCCTGCTGGGCGGACAGACCATGGAAGCCCTCTACGCCTCCATCGAGCACTTCGACCTCTTGGCCGTGGGGCTCAACTGCGCGACAGGGCCGGATTTCATGACCGACCACCTGCGCGCGCTCTCGGCCCTCTCGCGCTTCCCGGTCATCTGCTACCCCAACGCGGGCCTGCCCGATGAGAACGGCCGCTACAACGAGGACGCCGCCGCCGTCGCGCGAAAGCTGCGCCGCTTCGCGGAGCAGGGCTGGGTCAATCTCGCCGGCGGCTGCTGCGGCACCGACGCGGGACACATCCGCGCCATCGCGGCCGCGCTGGAGGGGCTCCCCCCCCGCCGGCCCGTCTTGGAGCGGCGCTCCCTGGTCAGCGGCATGGAGCCCTATGTCTGCGACGAGGAACGGCGTCCCACGCTCGTGGGGGAGCGCTGCAACGTGATCGGCTCCAAGCTATTCAAGGACCTCGTCGTGCGGGAGGCCTTCGAGGAGGCCTCCGAGACCGCCCGCCGCCAGGTGCGCTCGGGGGCGCACATCCTCGACATCTGCCTGGCCAACCCCGATCGGGACGAGAAGGCGGACATGATCCGTTTCGTGGAACTGCTCTCGCGCAAGGTGAAGGTCCCCTGGATGATCGATTCCACCGACCCCGCGGTCATCGAGGAGGCCCTTAAGCGCTGTCCGGGCAAGGCCCTCATCAACTCGGTCAACCTCGAGGACGGGGAAGAGCGCTTCGAACGCGTGGTCCCCCTGGCGCGGCGCTACGGCGCGGCCCTGGTCGTGGGGACCATCGACGAGGACAAGGCCTCGGGCATGGCCGTCACCCGGGAGCGCAAGCTCGAGATCGCTCGGCGCAGCCGCGCCCTGCTCACCGGGAAATACGGGGTGCCCGAGGAGGACCTCTACTTCGACCCCCTGGTCTTCCCCTGCGCGACCGGGGACAAGAACTACTTCGGCTCGGCCGTGGAGACCATCGAGGGCGTGCGGCTCATCAAGGCCGCCTTCCCCCGCTGCAAGACCGTGCTCGGCGTCTCGAACGTTTCCTTCGGGCTCCCCGCGGCCGGGCGGGAGGTGCTCAACTCCGTCTTCATGCAATATTGCGTGCAGGCGGGCCTCGATTTGGCCATCGTCAACTCCGAGAAGCTCGCGCGCTACTCGACGCTCCCGGAGACCGAGAAGCGCCTATGCGACACGCTCCTGCGCTGGAAAGGCCCGCAGGACCCCGCCGCCCCCAAGACAGCCGAGGGGGCCGATCCGATCGCCGAGTTCGCGGCGCATTTTCGGCAGGTCAAGGAGAAGCCGGCCGACGACGAACGCAAGAAGCTTCCCCCGGAGAAGCGGGTCGAGCGCAGCGTGGTGGAAGGCTCGAAATCCGGACTCCTCGACGACTTGAAGACGCTCTTGGAGGGGCGGAGCGCGCTCGACATCGTCAACGGCCCGCTGATGAAGGGGATGGACGAGGTGGGCCGCCTCTTCGGAGCCAATGAGATGATCGTAGCCGAGGTGCTCCAGTCCGCCGAGGTCATGAAGGAGGCGGTCT
>CAYWAR010000141.1:0-6549 GCA_964455765.1 uncultured Elusimicrobia bacterium | reverse complement strand
TCCCCCCCCGCGGCCGCGAGCCGGTCCTTGGCCGCCCCCCCGCTAGCCCGGAGGCTGAATTCCGGATCCTGCCCCCGGCAATGAACCAGGACGATCCCATCGGTGGAATCGAGCTCGAAAGCCTCCGCCAGCGCATTGGGGTCCGAGCGGACGTGGTATCGGCGCAGGGCGGCGGCCAGGGACATCCTCCGCTCGAGTTCCGCCCGCCGGGCCTCGGGGACCCCCTTCACCGCCGAGAGGGGACCCTTGGGCTCCGCGTCGATGGGGATCGCCGGACCGTCGCTTTTCCGGAAGATGGCGCGCTGCCCGTAGGGGAGGTCGTCGGTATTGAGGCGGGCCTCTCCTCCGATGTAAGCCCGGAGCGCCTCGGGTCCCATGTCGAGATAGGCGGCCACACGGAAGGCGTCCTCCATCTGGTGCTCCTTGAGCCGCAGCGTCTTCGGGATGCGGTCGAGTCGTTCCTGGAAGCGGCCGAGGTCGATGGAGAGCGGCCCGGGGGTGGCCAGGAGGAGGGACTGTTCCGATCCCGGGACGTTCCAGAGCGTCGCGTTAGGAAAGGATTCGAGGAAAGTCCTGACGAGGACCCGGAAGGAATCCTCCGGCAACTGGCTCAAGGGAACCCATAGGGCGAAGACCCCGTCCGCAGCCAGGCGGGCTCGGACCAAGCGGTAGAACTCGCGCGTATAGAGGAGCCAACTGTCGTAGGCCAGCGGATGCGTGGAATCGGCCAGGATGACACCGTAGCGCTTGCGGGAGCGCGAGAGGAAATCCCGGCCGTCCTCCGCGAAAAAACGGAGCCTGGGGTCGTCCAAGCTCTCGGCGTTGTGCTCCCGGAAGAGCTCCGCGATTGCACGCACGTCCCCGTTGACATCCGCCACCTCCAGGGAGGAGACCGAGCCGCTCTGCAGAGCGGCTCCGGCGGACATCCCGGCGCCGAAGGCGATCATGAACCCTTCCCGGGGAACCCCGTCCTCGCTGAGCAGGGCGGGCAGCAGCCCCAACAGCATGAAGAGGCGGACGTGATGCGGGCGCGTGGAAGCCTCTTCGATGCCGTCGAGGAACATCTCGCGGTGCGTCGGAAAATCGACGACGGTGATCGACGCCGCGCGCGCCTCCTGGTGGAGCAGGAGCCGCACCGGGACGCCGCCGGATATCTCCGTCAAGTAGAGCCGCTCGAGCCTCGCCGGGAGCAGGGCCAGGGCGGCCCAGCACGCGGCGGCGCCGGCCAGGCCCAAGGCGCGCCGGGCGCCGGATTTCTCGATCCTCCAGTAGAGGCCGAGCGCGAGCGCCAGCAGGATCCCCGCCTGGGCGCAGAGAGTCCCCTGCACCCCCAGCCGGGGTACGAAGAGGGTATTGGCCGTCGCCGCTCCGAGCAGTCCTCCCAGGGAATCGAGGGCGTAGATCCTCCCCGCGGCGCGAAAGCCGTTCTCCCCTCGCGCCGTCCCTGCGGCGTCACCCGCCGCGGGGGCGGCGCGAAAGCCCTCCTCCCTCCCCGAGAGGAGCCGCATCGCCGCGGGGAGGAGGGCGCCTAGGAGGCAGATGGGCGGGAACACGGCGGCCAGAAGGACGAGGTCCTGGGCCTTGCCCATCCACCCGAGGTCCGCGGCGGCATACCCGCCGAGGATCAGCGGGGAGAGAGCCAGGGAGAGCCCCCCGGCCGCGAGGAGGACGCAGAAAGCCCCGGCCAGACGCTCCTGGGGCAGGAATGCCCGGCCGCTGGCCAGCCAGGCGCTGGCGCCCGTGCCGAGGAGGAAGGCCGCGAGCACGACCGGGAAGACCGCGATCCCGTTGCCGAAGAAGAGTATCGCCAGCCTCGTCATGAGCGCCTGGTGGGAGAGCGCCGCCCAGCCGATGGCGAAGGCCGAGGCGGCGACGAGGCCCGCGACCGCCGCGTCCGCGGGCTCCGCCCGCGCCTCGGCCGGGTCCGGGGGCTCCTCGGCCGGGACGACGACGGAGGAGATCCGGAGCCGGCGGTCGAGGAGCAGGGCGGCGCATGCCGCGAGAAGATGCGCCCCGGCCGCTGAACCCAGGGCGGCGCGCACTCCCAGGGAGGGCAGCAGCCAGAGGCCCCCGAGCAAGGCCCCGCCCGAGGCGCCCAGCGTGTTGAGGGCATAGAGGGACGCGGCCCCTCTTCCCCCGGCGGACCCCGGACCGAGCGCGGAGGCCAGCGCGGGATAGGCGGCTCCCATCAGGGCCGCCGGAATGAAGAGGAAGAGGCACACCGCGGCCAGCCGGGCTCCATCGAGGATGAGGGAAGGCGAATCGGGGGCGAGGCGCGCGAAGAGGTCCTGTAGGAGGTGGAAGGCGGCCGGGGAGGAGACCGCGAAGACGCCTATGCCCAGCTCCAGCGCCGCGTAGAGCCGCAGTCCCTCCCTCGGACGGCGCAGGCCGCGCGCGCAAACCCAGCTCCCGGCACCGAGCCCGGCCATGAAAACGGCGGCGATCATGGCCGAGGCCGAGACCGTGTTTCCCAGGACGAGGACCAGCATCCGGGCCCAGCAGACCTCGTCGACGAGGGAAGCGGCGCCCGAGAGAAGGGAGAGGCCGTGGAGCGCGGCGAGGAAGACCACCCTCAATCCGCCGGCGGCGTGGGCAGCAGGCGCGCGGGCCGGGCGGGCGTCTTTCCCGAGGAGGGCCCCGCCGCGTGAGGCCGAGAGAGCTCGAGGTTCTTGAGCAGTTCGAAGGCGAGCCTCGACACCACCTCCGGGCGCCGGGCGCTCAGGTCGAACTCTTCCCGGGGGTCGGCGGCCAAGTCGTAGAGCTCGAAGCGGCCTTTCTGAAGATACCAGTGGAGCTTCCAGCGCTTGTCCCGGACGACGCGTTGGTCCAGGATGAGGTCCGCGGCCGGCTCCGTGCTGTGCTTGGAACTGGCGAAAGCGTATTCCCTCCAGGGGGTCGCCGGCCCCCGGAGGAGGGAGAGCAGGCTCCGGCCCGGAAGCTCCAGATCGGCGTACGGCGCCCCGGCGATGTCGAGCACCGTGGGAGCGAGGTCGACGCGCTCGATCAATTCGGAGACGCGGCGCCCGCCCGGCCCCGGAACGCGCGGATGCCTCAAGAGCAGGGGGACGTGGATCGTGCTCTGATATAGCCCCTCCATGTGGCCCAAGATGCCGTGCTCTCCGAGGGAATCCCCGTGGTCGCCGGTGATGATGACCACCGTATTATCCCAGAGACCCCTGGCCTTCAGGTCGTCGAGGAAGAGACCCACCTGCCGGTCCGCCTTGGAGAGAGCCGCGTCGTACTTGGCCTCCTTCTCCGGGATGGGACCCGAGCGCGGCGCCGTGCGCGGGGGGATGGGCGCGGGGGAGCCCCCGCCGGAAGGAACGCCCCCTCCCTCGCGCAGGAGCGGGACGCTTGAGGCCTCGGACTCCAGGCTCACCTCCGCGGGGTCGAGCTCGGAGACCAGGCTGTATTGGAATTCGGGGAGGTAGGGATAGTGGATGTCCTCGATGCTGACGTAGAGGAAGAAGGGATGCTTCCCGCGGCCGTCGATCCAGGCGAGCATGGCGGGCTTGCGCTCCGCCAACGAGGTCAGCTTCGCGGCGGTGGTGAGCGTGTTCACATAATGGTCGAAACCCTTGTCGAGGCCCAGTTGCGGGAGGAGCCAGGTCCCGCCGCTGTAGGCCGCGGTGTCATAGCCCGCCTCTTTGAGCCTCTGGGCGAGGGTGATCTGCGCCTCGGGCAGTTTCCGGAAGGCTAGGGAGTAGAGGCCGTGCACTTCGGGCGGCTGGCCGGTGAAGAGGGTGGCGAAATTCGGAAGGCACCAGGAGGACTGGGCCATCGCGTTCTCAAAGACCGCGCCTTCGCGCGCGAAGGCGTCCATGCGGGGGGTGACCCCCTTGCCGTAGCCGTAGGAGCCGAAACGGTCGGCCCGCGCCGAGCAGATGTCGATGAAGACGATATTCGGCGGCCCCTCGGCCCGGGCGGCCGGGGCCCAAGCGGCGAGCGCCGCGGCCAGCGCCGTCGCCGCGAGCCTCATTGCCCCGAGCAGTCGGAACCGAAACGGCAGGCGTTGAGCCGGGTGAAGAACTTCGGGGTCGGATGGGGCCAGACCTTCCCGCCCGAGATGGTGACCCTCCCGTAGACGAAGGCGCCGCTCCCGAAGGGAGTGCCCGACTGTTTGGGGAAATCGACCTTGAAGTAGGTCGGATGGGGGGTCCAGCCGTGCTTGATCTCCCAGCCCTGCTTCTCCAAGGCCTGGATCTGGCCGGGGTCGACGGTCTGGACCTGGAAGACCTGTCCGGTCGGCAGCGGGACGATGCTCGGGGCCAGGATCCCGGCATAGACGGTGCCGTCGGGCGCCGTGACCCAGACGGGGCAATGGTTCACCGCGCTTCGCACCTTTACGTCCACGTAATGGATCTTCTGGCGCAATTCAACAAAGGGCTGGGCCTCCTCGTCGCCGAACTTGTCCATGGGCAGTTCGCAGCGCGGGTCATAGTCGGAGGCGGCTTGCGAGCAAAGGTTGCGGCGCAGCGACTCCCGAACCATGGAATGCTTGCCCAACGTCGTCTGCTGGAAGATCTTCCACTGCTGCCTGGCCACGTGATCGATGAGGGTATAATTCCTCATGTACATCACCTGCAGTTGTATCGACTCGGTGAGCGAATTGGCCTGGGCGCCATACGGATTCAAGTGTATCGTCGAGTCGAGATGCTCCGGTCCGTGGAAGAGGTTCGGGTCGTTGAGCCCCGCGCGCTCCGAGCCGAACTCCATGTTCCAATCCGCGGCTTTCTGCGGGGGCTCCTCGCCCTGGGCCCTGTTGGGGTCGGCGGGGAAAAGACCCTGGGTCCAGGCTTGCTTCCAGTAGTCGCCCATGCCGATCTTGAACACCCTCTCGGGGAAAGCGCCGTTGACGTAGGCGATGCGGTTGAGTATGTCGGTGTACTGGTCCGTCTCGATGGTGGCCGCCGCGTCCAGGGCGAACTGACGGCGTATCTTCTCGCGCGAGAGCATCCCGGAATCGAAGAGCAGGAGGACGAAGAGGAAGAGCGATGGGAACACGAGCAGGGCCGGGATCAATATCTGCCCCTCCCTGCGCGATCCCCGGGCCATCAGAAGCGCTCCCCGAAATAAGTGGCCCGGCCCTGGTTGATTCGGCTCTCGGGCCGGGCGGTCGTGTCGTTGACTGCTTTTCCCGTGACCGTCTTCGTCATCACGAGCTGCTTGAGGGCCTGGCTGGTCCTCAACCTGTCGAGGCCCAGCCCCATGGAAGGCCTGATCTCCCCGGGCTTGGCCTTGTGCAGGGTTTTCCACTGCGCCCCCTCGATGGCCTTCGTGAACGCATCCAGCAGTTCGTTGTCGTTGAGCTCCTCGTCGATGAGGGCCTGCCAGTCGGTGCCGTGCAGGTCCGAGGGAGTCTCCGGCTCGTCGGAGGAGGCGGAGCGGAAATCCTGGTCCTTCCCCTGGGAGATCTGGGCGGAGGCCCCCATGAGCCGGGCGTAGGCCCGGTTGAGCTTAATCTTCTTCTCCTCCGGGGGAGCAACGTCCCGATCCTCATAGGCGGGTCCGTAGGGGGACTTCCGCTTGTCCTTCTTCTCCAGGACCAGGGTCCTGCCCATGCGGCCGGCGTCGGCCGGCGCCTCGAGATAGGCGTTCATGCCCGAGATGCCGGAATCGAATTTCCCGGACTTCGCCTCGTCCCGGTTCAATATCCCGTGGTACTGGGAGGACCGCATCGGGGGCGGAGCCTCCCATTCGCCCAGGGGGACCGTGGTGGTCTTGATGATAGCCGACTTCGTCCCCTCGTCGAAATCGGCGAAGGCCCCGAGCGGGAGAGAGCTGTCCCGCTTCTCGACGAAGAAGGTCTCGCTCTTGCGGCCGCCCAGGTCGAAGGAGATGGCGAGGTAGTGGGCGAAGTCGAAGCGCCAGATGAGGGTGGCGAGATCCAGGACGATGATGAAGAGCAGGATGGCGTAGGTCGAGAGGGTGCGGCCGGGGCGCTCGCGCAGACAGGAGAGAAGATACTCCCACTGGGTGGAGAGAGCCAGGTCGTGCTTGAGCTGGTCCGGCGTGCGCGTGAAGGCGTCCATGCTCCAATCGCGCAAGGCTTCGGGAGGAGCGGCGCCCGGGGAAAGAAGGACTTTCTGGAGTTCCTTGGCCGGATCTCCAGGCGGCTTGGCGCGAAAACCCAAAGCCCGGGCCGCGCGAGAGAGGATGACCGCGAAACCCCCGCCTCGGCGCTCACCGGTCGCGGGCGGCTGAGAATCCGCCATAGTAAGTATATAGACCGTTTCTAATGAATATTCAATACCCGCGCGCGTGGGCGCGTAAAAGAACCGTAAACGGTCAGCGGGTCTTCTCGAAGACGACCGGCAGCCGGGAGACCGGGACGATCCGGCAGTTGTAGGGCCTCCAGGGGCCCCGCGTATGCTGCCGGAAAGTGCTTTCCGGGACGCTCCGGTGCCTATAGCGCACCTTGAACTTCCCCCCCTCTTCTTGCGCGGAGGCGATCATGAGCACCTTGCGCGGAGGCTGGTCCCCGCTGAAGACGACGACGACCTTGTCCTTGCGGAAATCCACCGGATGATCGTGGCCTCCGGTCAGGCG
>CAYWAR010000140.1:3945-6550 GCA_964455765.1 uncultured Elusimicrobia bacterium | reverse complement strand
GGCGGCCGCTCCGATGATCCCGCGGGGATTCGTCTTCTATGTCGGACACACAACATCCTGGCGGTGCGTCAAGTATTCGGGGAGGGGCCCTGGCGCGAGCAGGCTAAGCGGGGGTAGCGCCTCGGAGGTGCCAGGCTTAAGTATCCGTTCCGGAACGGATACTTAAGCCTGTCACTGATCAGCCCAAGGCGCGGCCCCGCCCCGGACTTCGCGCTCGCGCCGTCAACGACCTCGGTCATGCCCACAGTATCCCGTCATGAGCCAAAAAGATGGGTGACGCCCAGCGAAAGGTAGGCGTCCCATTCCCGTCCTTGTTCCGCCGACAGGGCGGCGCGCAGGCGCCAGGACCGCGCCGCCGGCACGCTGACGCTGAGCGTTTGGGAGGCTATCCCCTTGGCGTAGGAGGGAAGGGAGAGGCCCAGGCGCAGGCCCCAGGTCGCCCCGAAGGCGCGCAGGCGGCCGTAGGCCGATACCTCGGCTTGATCATAGGCCGCGGGTTCCGCGGCCGTCAGGGAGGAGCCCCCGGGGGCGGCCCTATCGCCCGGGCGGCCCAGGCCCAGGAAACGCGGGCGCTCGGCCCTCCGCGCGGGGACCGCCACAGTGTAGCCCTCGATCCGGCCCCGGGTATAACGCAGCTCTCCTCCCGCCGTGAAGCGGCCCAGCTCCTTCTCCGCCGCGGTTTCCAGGGTCATGGAGGAAAAATCTCTGGCTGGGTCGTAGTATCGCCCGCGCGCAAGCCCCAGCCCGCCCTTAAGGCTCCAGTCCTCCCCCAGCCTCTTCCAGACCCCTCCCCCCAGGCCCAGGCTCCTTTGATCCCGGTCCGCGCCGGACTCCACCCAGGCGTAGGGATCGAGCGACCTCCAAGTCCAGAGAGCGTCCATGAAGAGCCCGATCTTCCTGTAGCCTCGCGTGCCCGCCGTGAGGCTCGTGCCCGCGGAAACATCGGGGATCGCGGGCCGGACCCGAAGGCCCGGGGAAGCGGGCTGAGCCCAGGCGGGAGGGGCCAACAACAGCAGGAGCAGGCCGCGGCGCATTTCTCAATTCTAGGAAATAGCGCCGCGGCCCGACAGGGGCCGCGTCACTCCTTCGGGGCGGCCGAGAAGTAGAACCGGATCCCCCCGCCGATGTCGATATCGACGCCGCGCCCGGGAGCGAGGCGGAACACCGGGCCGCCCTCCATGAATATCTCGATGGGCCGCCCCGCGAGCCAGTATGCCGCGCCCGCGATCGTCCGCAGGCCCAGGACCGCCGTACGCTCGCTCTCCAGCCTGGGTCCCAGGCCCGCGTAGGCCGCCAGGCGGCCCCGGCTCGGCGGCGGGAACAAGTCCCAGGCGTGCCAAAGGAAGTCGGCGTAGAACGCCGCGTCCCCGCTGAAGCCTATCCCCGCGTCGAAAGCCAGGGACGGGCCCGGCCAGTGCTTGAGGGTCACTCCCGTGGGGTTTCCGGCGACCCGCCCGCGGCGGGGCGGGGTTCCGGGGGGGGGGGGGGGGCCCGGCCCGCCGAGCAGAGCCAGCGACGCCGCCAGTGCCGCGATGGCTTTCATGGCCTGCCCTCAGCGGCGGACGCCGCCTCGGCCCCAGCCGTGTTCCGTTTTATCCTGCCGGCCCTCCTCCCGGGAGCCGCGCTCGACCCGATTGGGCGAGCCGCGCGGCTCCCGCTCGGCCTTATTGGGCGCGTCGCGAAGATCGCGCTCCTTGCCGTGTCCGCTGTGCTTCCACTGCGGGCGGAAGGGCTCCGGCTCCGTCCTCTCCTTTTCCTTGCCTTTGCCGGCCGCTTCGCCCAGCTTGAATCCATATTTCTTGACGATCTCCCCCCAGCCCAAACCGGACTCGCGAAGGGAGAGTATCTCGGCCAAGGGCTTGCCGGACTTCCGGGCGATGGCCAAGGCGTGGTTGATTTCGCCCCACCCCATTCGGCTCTTGCGCATGTCGAGGACCTCTTTCCGGGAGACCTTGAATCTCTCGGCCAACTCCTCCGCCTTCCGGTCCTCAACGGCGGAGGCGGCCTCTTCGGCCTCCGGCTGGGTCCGGGGCGGCCGGGCGTCCTCCTCGCCGACTGCCGCGCCAAGGCGGGACGCAAGCAGCACCGTTATCAGCATCCATGCCGCGTTCTTATTCGTCATTGTTGCCTCCTTTGGACGGCTCTGAACCATAGACGCGCCAAAGGACCGAGATGTTGGGTCGTTGTTTTATCGGCGGCCGGCGTCGTCGAGCTCTCGGCCCAGCTCGGAACGCTCCGGGCGTTGGATGCGCTCAAAACGCTCCAAGCGCTCGGGACGATCCCGGCGCGGGATGCGCTCGAAACGCTCCAAGCGTTCGGAACGGTTCAGGCGCTTGCTTCGTTCAAGGCGATCCAGGCCCTTGGAAGAGTCCGTCTGCCGCTCGCGGCCGGTGCGCTCCACGCTTTCGGCGGCATCCTGCGGCGTTCGGCCCTTGGGGGCCGCTTGCCGGGACTCCTTCGAGGGGACGGCTCGTTCTTGGGGGGCTTGCGGCCGCACGGACCGGGTGGAAGGGGGCTCTCCGGGCCGGGGATCGCGCCGGGAGGCCTCCCAAAGCCGCAGGAGCAGGCGGCGCCGGGGTTCCTCCAGCCGTTGGAATTCCTCGAA
>CAYWAR010000140.1:0-3935 GCA_964455765.1 uncultured Elusimicrobia bacterium | reverse complement strand
CTCGAAGCGGGCCTTGAGCGGCTCGCGGCGGGAGGCGGGCAGGGCGCGGTAGCGCTCGTAGTCGGCCAGGAGCCGGGCCCGCTCCTCGGCGCTCGAGGAGCGCCAGCGGCTCCTCGCGCTCGGGAGACGGCCGGTATCCGCGCCGCCGGCCAGGGCCGCGGCGAATAATACGGCGAGGACCGCGGCCGGCAGTCTCATCGCGGCCCCCCTCGCGCGAGGAGAACTTCCGCGCTCCAGGGACGACGGCTCCTTTGCCGCCGCCCCTCGCTCGCCGGCGCGTCCCAAGCCTCCAGGAATCCGAGCCTCTCATAGAATTCCAGGTTCTCCAGAACTTCGGCCGGAGGATCGGGGATCGGAGGAGATATCGGGGCGGGCCGATTCATAAAAACGGCCAGGGCCGCCAGGGCGGCGGCCGGCACGAGCGCCGGCAGGAGATTCAGCCGCCGCTTGGGGGAAAGCGCGCTCAACGTCCGCGCCTTCAGGCGCGCGAGGCGCGCGCGAGGCATGGCCGAGGACCAGGACAGCGGTCCCCCCTCCGGCCGGGCGGCCCGAGCGCAGAGAGACTGGAAGGCCCCAAGCTCGCTCATGCACTCGGGGCAGGACCGGGCATGCTCGGCGAAGCCCGCGGGCGCCGCCCCCGGATCGGGCCAGGCGGCCCACAGCTCAAGGCGCAATCCGCGGCACGGCTCCGGTCCGCTCATGATAGGTCCCGGCGCATCTTCCGGGTCGCGGAGAACAGGGTGGACTTGACCGTCCCCTCGCTTATCCCGGCGATATCGGCGATCTCCGCCAAGGCGTAGCCCTCCATGCGCAGGGCGACCACCTCCCGCTCCCGGGGAGCAAGCGACTCGACGGCGCGGTCGAGCTCCAAGCGGCGGTCCAGGGCCTCGCGTTCGGGCTCCGCGGCGGTCGCCTTGAAGCTTTCCTCCCAGGCTTCGTCCTCCCCCCGGGAGGCGTCGAGGCTCAGGGCGCGCCGCAAGAAGCTCCAGCGCTGGCGGGACCTGGCGGTGTTGATGGCGATCCGGGTGACCCAGGTCCTGAAGCTCGATCTCCCCTGGAAAGACGGCAAGGAGCGGAAGGCCTTCACGAAAGCCTCCTGCGCCGCGTCCTCCGCGTCGTCTAGATTACCCAGCATCCCCATTAAAAAACCCGTCACGGCCGGCTGGTGGCGGGAGACAAGCCCTCCGAACGCCTCCCCATCCCCTTCCCTACTCCGCCGGACCAGCTCCTCGTCCGTCCGATTAGACTCCGTGGAGGGACGGAAAGTTGGCTCGCGCCGGCCATCCGCGCCGACCTGGATCGGAGCTCCCTCCTCACGGGGCGTCATCGGCCTCCTTAATGCCTCGTTAGGAGTATGTCCAGCCGCATGACATCTGTCAATGGTTTCGATGGCATTTCATGTAACCGGGCGGATGCCTCGTGCTGCGCCGGACAACCCAACCTTTCCCGCGCCACTGGAGTCGAATGAGCGGGATCGAGCATGCCGTCAGGGACGGCGATCGGTCCGGTGAGGGAGGTGAACCATGCATAGCGAGGGTATCGACGGTGTGCGGGTCGGCAAGGCCGGCTTCCTGCTGGCCTCGCTGCTTGCCTGCTTCGGCGGCCTGCCGGGCGGAGCGGCTGGGGCGGAAATCGACGCCCAGGGGGAGATCGGCGCCGCGGCCGAGGCGGCCGTGGAGGCGACCCCGCCGGAAAAGGCGGGCGCGGTGAAGCGGAAGGTCGTCAAGGTCCGGGAGTGGGCGATGAAAGAGGAAGCGAAGGCGGAGTCGAAGGTGAAGGCGACGGCGCGCAAGCTCAAGAAGGCCCGTCTGCCTTCGGCTCAAGCCGGGTTGTCCCTGGAGGAAGAGGCCGGACTGGACGGCCGGTGGGTCCGATCCGAGGCTCAGGCCAAGACGAGCGCGGAGACGGAAGCGTCGCCCCAGGGCGCTTCCATGGAAGGAGGGCTGCTGTTCGAAGAGTCGCTCGCCCTGTACAAGGCCGGGTTCTTCGCCACCGAGGCCGATGGGATGTTCGGGGCGTCTCTTGGAGCCGGGGGAGCGTCGGTCTCCGGCGCGGCGGCGGCTCAGGGGAGCGTCCAGGCTCCGGCGCGTTCCGGCTCCGCGGCCGCCTCCGCGGCGTCGAGCCTGACCGGTTCGATAGGACTGGTCCGTTAGCGTCCAGTGCTCCGACCGGCGCACGTGCCGTCCCGGGGCCCATGTGGCCCCGGGGCGGGGAGCCACGTTCCGCTTCACCCTGCCGGCGCAGCGACTACGGCCAGCGCTCGTTGCCGAGCAATATCTGGATGCCCCTGTCCGCCGCCATCCGCAGGGCGGCCGGTTCGAGCCGGCCCTCCAGGCCGACCAGGCAGTTGCGGGGGATGCTCGCCAGAGTAGCCACGGAGATCACGGCCGGCTCCTTGAGCCCCGTGTCGTCGGGCCCCGCCTTGATCGTAACCGGCGAGGGGGCCAGCCGCTGCATGCTCTCCGGGACGATCTCGCAGCCCAAGACCTGCGATTGCAATATCTCGTTCGTCTCGTTGGAGGAGAGGACGAGCAGATAGCAGTCGGACGCCTCACCCAGGTTGGCGCGGTAGATATCCCACTGGCGCTGCCTGCGAGGGATCGCCATCAGGCGGAGGTCCGGCGGCGCCTGCCTGCCCTCGCGAACGCACCGGCCCTAAGCTCCAGGAAGGGCGCCGCGGGGGACAAAAGCTTCCGGTATTTCTCGATGCGTTTTCCATCGCAAGAGGAGCCGGCGCCGGACTCGATGAGCCTATGGAAGACCCCGCTGTAGGTTTCCCCCAAGGAGCAGACCATGGACTGCACTCTCCGCCAGTCCTCCTGGCTCAGGGAAATGGTCAGGTTCTTCCGCATAAGACCAGTATAACGTCTGAACCCATATCCGTCAATAGCCTGTATGAGGTGATAAGGGGAATTGGCAGGAACTAAGCGGTTCGCTCCTCATCGAGCAGAGGGCCCAGCGCCCAGGAGAGGGCCATGGTGCCGAAGGTGCCGATGACGATGAGCCAGCTCCAGGCGAAGGAGATGACCTTCAGCTCCGAGAGCACGAGAATGAGGAGGTTGACGAGGGCCATGGCCAGCATGGAGACGACGTTGGCCCGGTTGGCGCGGCGCTCGGTGAGCAGGCCGAGCAGGAAAACGCCGAGCAGGGACCCGTAGGTGACCCCGCCTATCTTGAAGGCGAGCCAGAGCATCTTGTCGAAGGAGCTGAAGACATAGGCGATGACGGCCAGGATGAGACCGAACACCACCACGGCGGAGCGCGAGACGAACATGTAGTGGCGCTCCGGAGCCTCCCGCCGGATGAGCGGCTTATAGAGGTCGGTGACGAAGGAGGCGCTCAGCGAGGCCAGGGGCGAGTCGATGGAGGCCATGATGATGGCCGAGAGCACCAGGCCCTTGAGGAACGAAGGGAGGACCTGGGAGGCGAAATGCGGATAGATCTTGTCGAGCGCCTGGGGCAGGGCCAGCTCGGGATGCTGTTGATAGAAGACGAAGAGGCCGGTGCCCACCGATAGGAAGATGAGCAGTACCGTGAAGCTCCCGGCCATGGTCCAGAGCATGGTCTTCTGGCTCTCGCGGCGCGTCTCCACGGTGAGCAGACGCTGCATGAGCTCATGGTCGGTGCCGAAGGCGGCCATGGAGCCGAAGAAGCCGTTGAGGACGGCGATCCAGAGGATGTTGGGGTCGGAGAAGAACTTCCCGGCCCAACCCGGTTCGCTCCACGAGGGGCCCCAGTTCCACAGGTCCAGGCGTCCCGCGGGGCCGGCGACGTCCAGGACGGCCCCGAGCCCCCCCTCGATGCCGTTATAAAGGAAGAAGAGGGTGGCCACGCCCGCCACGAGGAAGGTCAGCGCCTGGAGCACGTTGGTCCAGATGACGGCCTTGATGCCGCCGAAACCGATGTAGACCACGCTGACCAAGGTGAAGAGGGCG
>CAYWAR010000139.1:0-6630 GCA_964455765.1 uncultured Elusimicrobia bacterium | reverse complement strand
TCGATGAACCTCGGCCAGGCCGTGGCCCTGCTCGCCTACGAGCTCGCGCGCTCGCGCCTGGAGCGCTCCGTGGCCGAGCCCGAGGAGCGCTTGGCCGAGGGGGTCCAGCTCTCCGAGCTCGTCGAGACCGCCCTACGCGCCATGGCCGAGACGGGGGTCAACGCGCACATGCCCGAGAGGGTGCGGCGCTCGCGCTTTCGCCGGGGCCTGCTCAAATGGCGCATGAGCCGCGCCGACGCCAACTGGCTGCACGGCCTGCTCTCGAAACTCCTGGAAAAGAGCTGAGGCCGGGGGCTACTCGATGCCGTCCTCGACTTTGCCCAGGCGCTCCTTCATCTGCGCCGAAAGTTCCTTGACCTTCTGCTCCGCCGCCGTATAAAGCCCCCGGCAAAGGACTTTGCGCTCCTTGCGCACCCCCTCCAACTCGCGCCAGAGCTCCTTGTTCTCCCGGGCCAGCTCCTTGAGCTTGGCCTTGGCCTCCTTGGACCACTCCAGCTTCAAGCGCGTCATGGCCGCCTCGTTCCGTTGGATCTTCTCCTGAAGGACAGCCTCGCGCTTGGCCACGGCCGCGGCCTGGTCCGAGGCCTCGTACATCCATTTCCGCATCGACTCATGGGCCTCGCGGTACCCGTCGGCCAGCGTTTGAAAGCGCGCGGAACAGCCTTCGAGCTTGCGCTCCTCGGGTTTCGCGGGCTCGGGACAGTCCGTCTTCGGCTCGGGAGGGGCGCCTTCCGGCGCCCCCTGCGCGGGCTTCTTATCCGCCTCTTGGACGGGCGTCTCGGCCGCCTGCTTGGGCCTCTCCTCCATCCCGGGGAGCAACGCGGCTTTCTTGCGGGGCGGTTCCTCCTTGGCCGGCTCATCCTGGGCCGGGGAAGACGCCCCCAGAACCGCGACGGCAAGGAGCGCGGCGCATGCGCTCAGACGGGTGAACGGGTGGGACATGCATACCTCCAGACCGGAGAGTCCGATCCCGGCTGAAGCTAGTATATAGTCCCGGCGGCTCCCCCGCAAGGCTATCAGAGCAGGGGGGTCAGGGGAAGCAGGCGGTAGAGGAAAGCCTTGATGCGGTGGCCCCAGGGCGCCTGGCCGTCGGCCGTGCCGGCGGGCCAGGCGTTGCCCGGAGACATCTCCACCTCGATGGCGCGCTCCACTTCCACGGCCAGCCGGGGCGAATCGACCAGGATGCCGGCCTCGGTGTTGAGATGCGCCGAACGCGGGTCGAGGTTGAAAGTCCCGATGAAGAGCGTGCGCGAGTCCACCACCAGGGTCTTGGCGTGCACGGCGAAGATGGGCGGCTTGTCGGCGGAGGTCCGGGTCAGGGCCATCAAGCGGCGGCGGATGTCCGGGTCCGGCCGGAACTCGAAGACCCGGATGCCGGCCTCGAGGATGCGCCGGCGCTGCTTGAGATAGCCGCTCGTCGCCTTGAGATTGTCGCTGGCGGCCAGGGAGTTGGTGAGTATGCGCACCGAGACTCCCCGCCGCGCCAAGCCTCCGAGGAGCTCCAGCGCCTCGGGGGTGAGCACGCAGTAGGGCGACTGGATGGTCACGCTCTTCCTGGCGCCCGCTGCCGCGGCCGCGATGGTCCTCGTCGTCGCGCCGCTCCCCTTGAGGCCCTCTTGGCCGGGGTTCTTGCCGGGGATGTCGCAGAGGAAACGCGCCCGGGCCCAGACCAGCTCCTGGACCAGCTCGGGGACGCGGCGGGGCAGCTGCGCCAGCGCGCCGCGCACCTCCGCCGCGAAGTTGGCCGGGTCGCGGGCGTAGGCGCGCAGGTCCTCGTAGACCTTTTCGGCGGGAGGGTCCCCGGCGGCGGGAGCGAGGAGTCTCTCCACCGGCACGGACCGGGCGTCGTCCCAGAAGCGCTGAAAGCTCGCTTGCATGGCCCGCGCCCCGGGTCCGACCACCAGGATGTCCCGGTCCCGGAAGTTGTAGGCCTGGTCGAAATCGAAGTATTCGTCGGCCACGTTGCGCCCGCCCGTCATGGCCGCGGCTCCGTCGACCACGAAAGTCTTGTCGTGCATGCGCTGATTGACCTCACGCAGGTCCGAGAGGGCGTTCCAGAGGCGGCGCAGGGGTCTGGTCCCCAGGTTGAGGTTGGGGTTGTAGATGCGGATGTCCGCGTTGGGATGCTTGGCCAGAGCCAGCATCTGTCCCGCGGGCGCGTCCACGAGCAGGTCGTCGACGATGACCCGGACCCGGACGCCCCGGTCCGCGGCCCTGAGCAAGGCCTCGGCCGCGAGTATGCCCACGTTGTCCGCGGTCCAGATGAAATACTGCGCGTCGATGGTCTTGGAGGCGTGCTCGATCATCCAATAGCGCGCCAGGAGCGAGTCCTCGCCGCGGTCCAGCACGAAGAGCCCGCTGAGCCCCGGGTGCCGGGCCTCCAGCGGCCGGACCAGGTCCGCGACGCTATCTGCGGCCAAAGCGCTCCCGGAGAGCGCCGCTGCCAGGAGCGCGGCCTGGAGCGCGCCCCTGCGCCGGAGAAGGAAAAAGCCCGCGCCCAGGCCGCCGGCCAGCGGCAGGAGGCTCCAGAGCCCGCCGAGGCCCAGGAGCAGGCCGCCATTGGTCGGCTCCCAATGACGCCTGCCGTTGATGCGGAGCACGAAAAAGCCGCGCGTCCCTTCCCCGGCGAGCTTGCCCGATAGGAAGCGGGGCGTGGTCCAGCCGTAGAGCCCGCCGTGCTCGCGCCCATCGGGCATCATGGGCGAGACCGCGGTCACCGAGAGCATGTTGAAGGCGGAGAAGGCCGCCGCGCCCAGGAAGAGCTTCTTCCCAAGCCCCGTCCAGGGCAGTTCCTTCCACGCCAGCGCCCAGAAGCCCAGGACCGGAATCTGATAGCGCGCGCACACCACCGCTCCCCCATGCCAACCGTTGAAAGAGGCGTTGGCGGCCAGGAAGAGGGCCATGCCCGAGAGACAGAGCCAGGCCAGGGGATCCGACGGCTCGCGCTTGAACCAGCGCCAGAGTCCGATAAGGGAGAAGGCCAGCACGGGCATCTGCGCCAGCAGTCCGCGGTAGCCGCTGAAAAGCAGGTCCCATATCCTTCCAAGGCCGACCGCTCCCAGCAGGCCGAAGAGGCGGCTTTCGTCCCTGAATATCCCGGCCGTGTAGTCGGTGGCCAGGGCGAAGGGGGAGTCGAAGCAGGCGTAGTGGTAGGCCGCGCAGACAGCCAGCGGGACCAGCGTCCCGCCTATGAGCCGCAGAGCGCCCAGGCCGGAACCGGCCCTCCAGGCGAAGACGAGGAACAGCGGAAGGAGCAAGGCCGCCGAATAATCCGTCGCCGCCGCCGACGCGGCCCAAAAACCCGCCAGGAGGAAGCCCCTCGATGAGTCCTGGAGCAGGGCCTGGAGCCCGAAAAGAGAGAATGCGGCGGCCGTGGCATGGCCGAAGAACGCGGTCGAGTAGGGAAAGAGCATGGTCGAGAAGGCGAGGCAGAGGCTCAGGACCTGAGCTTGCCCGAAGGGTACGCCCAGCCTTGCGAGGATGCGGCAAAACGCCAGCATCCCCAGCGCGGCCGGAAGCACGGACACCGCCAGGTTGATGAGATAGAGGTTGACCTCGAAGGCCGCCCCCCGCGGATCCAGGCCCGCGAGGCGTTCGCCGTGATAGAGCGCGAGATACGCCGCCGCGCCGAGCAATATCGAGCCCGGCGCCTTATTCGAATAATAGTGCCCCTGCGGCTCTCCCTTGGCCGGGTCCGGGCGGGCTCGGCCGCCCGCCGAAACCGGCGGATAGAAGGACCAGTCGAGGGTGTTGCCGATGTGCTCGGCCGGGACCGTGGGCTCGGGGAGCCCTCCGGCGGCATCCCTCTTATCGAAGAGGAAGCGGTCGATGCGGAAGGTGCCGGTGTCCGGCGTGCCGGGCTCCCCGCAGGCCGCGATCGCGTCGAAGCGCGAGGCTTGGTTGGCCATCCCTCCCCCGTGGAAATACGCGAAGCCCAGGAATACGACCAGGAACAGCCCCGCCCCGGAGCCCAACCCTATGCCGAAGCGCATCCGGAGCCTCCCAAGATGATCCCCATGGGTCCAAGGTATCAAAATACGCCGCCCTCCGCGCGGCGAGTCGCCGGCCATCCTTGGACCTCGTCTGGGGCATGGCACGCGGGCTAGGATTTTGATATCGTTTCGATGATGGAAGAAGATTCCTCCCCTCCCCCGGGCAGTCCCAAGGACAAGCTCATCCTCATCGTAGACGACGACGAGGGCTCCCTTTCCCTGCTCAAGAAGACCGTGGAGTTCGAGGGCTTCCGCTTCGAGACCGCCATGAGCGGAGGCGAAGCCCTGCGTGCCGTGGACAAGAACGCTCCGGACCTCATCATCCTCGACCTCATGCTCCCGGGCCAAGGCGGGCTGGAGATCGTCCATGAGCTCCAGGCCGCGGGCGCGGGGAGCATCCCCGTCATCATCGTGACCGCGCGCCAAGCCGAGCGCTCTCTCGTCGAGATGCTCCGCGGCGAATCCAACGTCATCGAGTTCATGCAGAAGCCCGCAAAACCCATCGTCCTGGGCAGTCTCCTCCACCGCACCCTCAAGACCCGCCCCGGCTGCTAGCCCTTGGGCCTAGGACCGCTTAGGCCGAAATAAAACCGCCCGCTGGGCCCTCGGTCGCATCCCTCCCCGCTCCCGACCTGCCATACTCTGGACATGAACAGCCCTTCTCTCTGCGCGCGCCGATACGACAAGCTCATCGCTTCCCTCCTCGCCTCGTCGTTGACCACCACCTCGGTCCTCGCTCCCCTTGCCTCCGCCCAATCGGCCGCCGCGCTCCGGCCGCAGACCCCTTCCGGGACCTCGATCAACGGCGCCGGAGCGTTGACCGGACCTTCCGGGGCACAGACCCCGGGCATGAACCTCACCCCGTCCATGTCCCTGAGCCTTCCCTCCGCCCTTCCTTCTATAAAGGCGCAGGAAAGCCGCGCGGCCGCCCACACCGGAGCGGCCCGGGCACAAACGGCGGCCTCCTCGACCCTGGGGCCGCCCGCCGCCGCGCGCGGCGTCGACGCTTCCGCGCCCAAGGCCGCGGCCCAAATCCGCGCCGCGAGCCCCGCACCTGAAGCCGGCGACGCGATGAAGGAGACCCCCGCGACCCCGCGGAGGCTTTCGGGGGCTAAGCTTGATTATGAAGAAAGTGCCTCCCGGCAGCAGGAGGGGGCCTTCTCGAAGATGTCGCGCGCCCTGGGACGGATGTTCGACGGCTCCCGGACGGCCGCCGCCCTCTCCTCGGACGCCGCCTCGCCTCAAGCCGGGCCGAGCGCGCCCAAGGGCTTCATGGGAACAAAACCCGTCGCCGCGCCCGTGGTGACGCGCCAAGCCCCCTCCATCCCCCTTCCCACCGTCTCACCCGCGTGGCAAAGATCCCAAGAGCCGAGCTCCAAGGACATGAGCCTCCGCTTCGAAAGCGGCCCCAGCGAGGAGCTGGGCAGGGAATCCGAGCTCGGCGTCTCCCAGGACCTGATCGTGAGCGAGGAAAAAGGCGCCCTGGCGGCCATGACGGCGCCCATCCGCGGCGAGGACAAGGTCTCCCGCGAGGTGCTCATCGCCCAAAGCGTCCCCAAGGGCGCGCAGATGACGGAGAACGGCATCGCGTGGCTGGGCGAGGACGGAGCCGTCTACATCCACAACGCGGACGGCAAGGAATACGCCATACGCCCGGCCCAGGGCCAGGTGCGCGAGTTCGCGCTCAGCCGCAAGAACAACCACATCTACGTGCTGACCGGCGATTCGCTCCAGCGCTGGGACCTCGCCTCCAACAAAGCCACCGTGCTCTCCGACGAGCGCATCGAAGCCTCCCGGCTCTCCGGCCTGAGCGTGCGCCAGGGCGAGAACGGCGCCGAGATCGCGGAGGCCCGCTCCGCCTCCCTCCGGGTCGCTCTTAAGGAAGGAGTCCTCTCCCGCCGCCCGGAGACCGCCCGGGCTGTCCATGACGAGTTCGGCGCGGTGTCCTGGCTGAAGGCCTCCGGAGACTCCCTCTACATCCAGAAGCTCGACAACGGCTCCCGGATATGGCGCAAGTCCTTCGACGATTCCGGCGCCTCGGTCTCGGACCTCGGGACTCTCCCCTTCGAGGCCAAGGCCGTCGTCGAGGGGCCGGCCAACGGCATCCTCTTCGCCGCGACCGAGGAGGGCCTCGTGGAATGGGACACCCGCGGCGCCCGCTCCCGCCTCTTTCAAGTCCCCGGGCTCAAGGAAGCGGCGGCCAACGGCTCCATCCGGCTGGAGATGTCTTCCGACGCAAGCCAGGCCCTGCTCAGCGCCGGCTCCAAGTTCTTCCGCCTCGACCTCTCCAACGCCCGCTTCTATCTCGACGGCGAGGAGGCCCGGGTTCGGCTCTGGGCGCAGGAGAACCCCATGTCCATCGGCGGGGGCAAACTCCACATCGGCGAGTTCACCTTCCCCCTCCGCGTCAAGGAACCGGTCAAGCGCCCCTGGCACAAGCGCGCCTGGTCCGCGCTCAAGCGCGCGCTGGGCATGGGCGGAGCCCCGGCCGAAGCAGCGGCCGCCGGGTTCTCGGAGAAGGAATGGAAAGCGGTCAACCTCCCCACCAACAAATGGGTCATCTATCAGACGCTCAAGGCCTTCACCTTGCGCCAGCACGTCCTCTACATCGGCGAGACCGGCGGAGGCAAGACCTGGG
>CAYWAR010000138.1:0-6648 GCA_964455765.1 uncultured Elusimicrobia bacterium | reverse complement strand
CGCCCTGGCCTTGGGCGGAGGCTGGAAGGCCTTGGAGCACGCGATCCGCTACAGCCAGATCCGCTTGGTCGGCGGCCAGCCCCTCTCGACGAAGCAGGGCTTCACCCATAAGCTCATCGTCCCCTACGCCGCGCGCCTGGAGGCCTGCCGGGCCTACGTCGAGCACGTCGCGCGCCGCATCGACGGGGGGGAGGAGGGCCTGCAGACCGAGGGCGCGGTCGCCAAGCTCCTGGCCAGCGAGACGGCCAACCGCGCGGCCGACAACGCGATCCAGGCCTTCGGCGGCAACGGCTACGTTCGGGAATTCCCGGTCGAGAAGATCAAGCGGGACATCAAGATCACCTGCATCTACGAGGGGACCAGCGAGATCCTGGAGCTGACGACCTTCCGCTCGCGCTGGCAGGAGAACTTGAACGCCGACGGCCGGCTCTACGACAAAGCCGCCTCCGAGCTCGACGCGCTCCACGCCAAGGGCCCCGAGGTCGGCGCGGCCGCGGCCGCGCTGGCCCAGCGGGCGCTCTCGCGGGTGCTCCAGGCCTGCCACGACCGGAAATTGACCCATCATCAAACCGTGATGATGAAGCTCGGCGAATTGATCGCCTACGCGGAGACCGCCGCGGTCTTCTGCAAGGAGGCGGCAGGGGACGCGCTCTCCGAGGCGGTGCGCTTCGACCAGGAGACCTGGCGGGCGATGAGCCGCATCCATGCGCGCAGCGCGGCCGGGTGGGTAGCGAGCGAGGGCCTAGCCCTCGTCGCGGGCTGCTCGGATGTCGACTCCGTGGGCTTGGTCGACGCGCTCGATCTAAGGGCCATCGCCCAGGCGCAGAAGGGGATGGTCGCGGACATGGACCTGGTGGCGGGAAAACTGGTCTCGGCCTTCCCCGCCGACGCGGCCCCGGGAGCCTGACCCGTCCTTATGTGGCCCTTCGACTCCAAGGCCTCCGGAAAGAAGAAAGCCCTCGTGGTGGACGATGACGCGGTCATCCGCGCCCTCATCGGGGACCTTCTGGAGGCCGAAGGCTTCGAGGTGCTCGACGCGGCCAACGGCAAGGACGCGGTGGAGATCGCCCGCGCTCAGCGCCCCGCGCTCATCGTCATGGACATCAACATGCCGGTCATGACCGGCCCCGAGGCCTTGGACAGGATGCGCCGCGACCCGCTCACCAAGGACATCCCCGTGGTCATGTGCTCATCGGAGGATACGATGGATTCGGTGGACAAATGCCTGACCTTGGGCGCCAACGACTACGTCGTCAAGCCTTTCGAGATGGCCCGCCTGAAGGCGAAGCTCGCCCCGTTCCTGAAGTAGCCGGTCTCCCCGCCAGGAGCAGGTAGAGCGCGGCCGCGGCCGTGAAGAGCACGGCCACGGACAGGAAGCCCCCGCCCGCGGAGAGGGCGTCGAAGAGCCAGCCCGCGGCCAGCACCGCGCCCAGTCCCGCGGCCCGTCCGGTCGTCGACACGAAAGCCGTGGCCGACCCCAGGTCCTTTTCCGGGACCCGCGCCTGGAGCGTGGAGGCCACCCCGAGCTCGATGCCGATCATGGAGGCCGCCAGGATGAAGGCCGCGGGCGCCGCGACCCAGATCGAGGGCACGAGCCAGAAAGCCCAGCCCGCGGACAGGGCCGCGGCGGAGAACCTGAGCCAGCCCGCGAGTCTCCCGCCTTTCCCATGGCGGCCGAAGAACCAGGCTCCCGCCAGTTCCCCGAGGTTCCAGGCCGCGAGAAGGGGGGCGGCCAGCGTCGCGTCGGAGAGCATCTTCGCGGCGTAGACCACGGCGATGAGCGTGTGGAAGAGCTTGTGCACCACGCTGTTGGGCGCGTTGGCCAAGGCGGCCAGGCGCAGGACCGGGTCGTGGAGGACCACGCGGGCTCCAGCGCGCAGGTCGGCCCACCAGGAGCGGACCTCGGCCAGGAGCCCCGGGGAGGCCTTGGCGGGCGCTGGGCTTTGCTCCCGCGTCGCGGAGGCCGGTGAGCCCGTCCTTAGAAAGGCGATGAGAGCGGCGGCGTA
Source organism: uncultured Elusimicrobia bacterium (assembly GCA_964455765.1). Lineage (GTDB taxonomy): Bacteria > Elusimicrobiota > Elusimicrobia > UBA1565 > UBA1565 > CAYHRV01. The sequence goes on along the minus strand of CAYWAR010000138.1, from coordinate 4,642 downwards.
AAAGGCCGGGTGGAGCCAGATCGTGGAAGCCGCCCCCAGGGCCTTGAGGGCCAAGCCGGCCCCGTAGACTCCGGCCGCGGCCGCGATCTCCCGCCAGACATAAAGCTTGCCGTTGTGCTCGCGCAGGACGCCCTCGTCGCGGCCCACGATCTGCGGGACCGCGGCCTTGCGCGCCACGTCAAATACCTCGCCCACGGCGCCGTTGAACACGAAGAGCGCGAACACCGCGGGGAGGGCCGCGGCGCCCCAAGCGGCCAGGGATAAGGGCACCGCCGCGATGGCTCCCGCTTGCGCCAGGACCGTGAGGATCATCGTCTTCTTGGGGCCCCAGCGGTCCACCAGCGGTCCCGCGGCCATGCCCGAGACCAGGCCCACGAGTTCCGCCGCGGTGTAGAGCGCGCCGATGGCCGCGGCCGCGTGGGCTTGGGAGAGGAGGAGGATGGGAATGGCGAGGTTGAGGCTCTCGATGCCGACCTTGACCGCGGCGATGCCCGCGGAGAACACGGCGAAGTCTTTGCGGGCCCGACTCGACGGCCCCTCCGGGGCCGGAGCGGGGGTCTCTTGCGCGGCGGGGGCGGCGTCATATCCCCTAGAAAGGATATGACGGCTTTTCGTCGAGGGCGCCTGCGCGGCGCCAGCGGGGATCGCGGCGTGAGGCGGCGCGGGCTCTGAGCCGGAGAGGATGTCGTGGAGAGAGGACGAGGCTCCGGGCAGGCTCTCGGAGGCGGTTGACTCGGCCGAACTCGCCGCCAGGTGAGGCTCGGCCGCGTCCGCGGCTTGAGATACGACCTGGGCCGGAGAAGGACGCGAGGCATCCGGGGTCCGCGTGAGGGCCGCCGCGGAAAGCGCCGCAGGGGCCGCGGCGGAAACGGCCAAGGGGACTGAGGCCCCGACGGCCCGGCTCGGGGTCGATAAACGGCTGGAGGAGGTCCCGGCGGCCTGCGGGGCCGCGAGGGTGGGCAGCGAAGAAAGGACCGGGGTCGTCAAGGACCCCGATCCGAGCGCGGCGCCCGGCAAGGAGAGCGGCGCGACTCCGACCGGGGCCAACCCCATGCCATGAGGGCCGGTAAGGGCCCGGGGTCGGGTCTGGGCGAGGGCGGAGGGCATGGGCCCGGCCGCCAGGAGCAGGGCCAGGAGAGAGGCCGTGAATGTCGCCATCCTCTTCATAGCGCTGGAGAGGGACCCCCAGCTATCCTTAAGGATAAGACCGGCGGCTCCTGGAAGGAACCGCCTTCAGGCCCTCTGCGAGGGGGGTATCGGACCCAGGACCCGGTGGGACTTATAGCCCGACAGGGGGCCTGAGGGCCCGAGCGTCAGGCCGGGAGCGCTTCCAGCGCGCGCAGGGCTTTCTGGATGTTCTCCACGGCGATGAGGATGCGGGAGGTCCGGCCGCCCAGGGCCGTGCCGTAGACCGTGGTGATGTTCACCCCGCCCTGGGCCAGGGCATGGGTGAGGTGATGGAGTCGTCCCGGCTTGTCGTCGAGCTCCACGGAGATGAGCTTGCTCTCGACGCTGGCGTAGCCCGCCCTGGAGATGACCGCGGAGTTGTTCTTGTCGCCGTCGAGGGCGATGCGGACCATGGCCGAGTCGTCGCGGACCTCCGAGGAGATGCCGATGATGTTGACCCCCTCCTCGAAGAAGCGCTTGGCCAGGTCGTCGAGCGACCCGGGCCGGTTCGGCATGAAAACGCTGTGCTGGGTGATGACGCTGATCTTCATGGGACCACCTTGAACCTTTCGACTTTCAGGAGGGCTCCGGACTCGGAGAGCACCTCCACCTTCCAGGACCCCGCCCGGATGCGCGCGGAGCTCCAGGTTCTGGTCCGGGGCGCGCGCGCCTGAAGGCGAACCTCCAGGGACCTGACCCCGTCGACGGACCAGCGGTGCCGGACGGCGGCCGTGGAGCCCTCGACGGCGAGGTCGTTCCAGAAATAGAGGAGCCCCACCTCGGCCTTGAAATCCTTCCTATCGGCCGCGGAGGCAGGGAAAGGCTCGCGGTCCATGATGGCGGCGCAGACGGAGCTGCGCAGGACCGTGACGGGCGCGGCCGCCGCCGCCCGCGTGTTGGCCGCCCAAGCGGCTGAAAAGGAGACCAGGCCGAGCGCCGGCGCCAGGAGCGCCATCGCCAGGGTGTCGCGAAGCCGGTGACGGTTCATCTTAAACCCGTATGAGCAACAATTCCGCTAGCTCCTTGAGCCGTCCGCCGGGCTCCGGCCGGTCTTGGGGAGCCGTTCCCTCCGTGAGCCGGCCGCCGAGGGCCAATGCATAGCAAAGGTTCTGGGCGGCCCAGAGGTCGGTCTCGAAGGGCAGGGAACGGATGAGGCGGACGCCTTCAACCAGGACCTGCAAGGCCTCCCCGTCCTCGGGGGCCCTGCGGAGCTTCTCGGTCAGCCGGTCGAGCATGGCCTTGGCGGGGAAGGAGAGGTCCTCGGGCCGCAGGCGCAGGCCCGCCTTGGCCGTTTCCCGCAGGAGGGATGATATCTTCCCCAGGTCCGGGCCCGGCCGCTCGAATTCTCGCCGCAAGGATCCGGTCAAGGAGGCCTCGGCCGCGGTCAGGAGCAGTCCGGGGGCCGGCATGTCGAGCTCCTTGAGGAAGCGCAGCAGGGGGGCTTGGCGTTCGTAGAGCCCCCGGTAGACCTCCCCGGCCTCGGCTTCGGCGGATTCCAGGATGCGCCGGAGGACCTTGCGCTGTTCGTCCTTGAACAAGGACGCGAGGGAATAGCCTCGGCCGAAATCGCGTTGGAGCACGGAGAGGCTCGCGGCGAGATCGGCGCGCTCGAAAGTCTTCAGCAGGCGCTCGCGCGCCGCGAGGAAAGATCTCTCGTCCTTGAAGGAGCGCAGGCCCGCGGCGGCGTTGTGGTCGCCCAGGTGGAGGGCGCCGAAGCCGAAGGAGGCCGACTCGCCGGTGACCCGGGAGCGGACGCGCAGGCGGCCCAGAGCCAGGCGGGCCTTTCCCGACTCCAGGCGCAGATACCCCTCGCGCTCGAGGTCGTAGCAGGCGGCAGGGGGGGAGGAGGCGTCCTCGAAGAGGGAAAGGATGGCGTGGTGGGCGCAGACGTCGGCCAAGGCCATCGAGGCGGGCTCGGCCTGCGTCTCGTAGATGCGCCGCGCCGATCCGAACTCCGGAAGGTTGCTCTTGGCCTTCTGCAGGCGCTTGAGGAACTCGCCTTCGAGACCGCGGCCGAAGAGCCCTTCGGCGAGCTGCACGGCCCGGGCCGCGTAGCGCAAGACTTGGACGGTCTCGATGCCGGAGGGATCGTTGAAGAACCACCCGCAGCTCGTGTACATCTGCATGCAATGCCTCTGCAGTTCGAGGAGCTCCAAGGCGCGGACTTTCTCCTCGGGAGAGAGGGGCCGGGCGGCGTTCTCCTCCAGGAAGCCCGCGACGCTCTCCGGGGAACGGTCGAGGAGCACGCGGATGTAGGCGTCCCGGGCGGCCCAGGGGTCTTGGAGCAGGCCCGCCGCCTCTTTTTCATAGAGAGGCTCCAGCCGATCCCTGAGCCAGTCGAAGGCCGCGCGCAAGGGCGTGCGCCAAGCCTGGTTCCAGCCGGCCCGGGCCCCGGTCTGGCAGCCGCAGTCGGAGCGCCAGCGCTCGATGCCGTGGGCGCAGCTCCACGCCGTTTCCTCCACGATCTCCGCGTCCCACTGCGGGGGGTGGGCGGCCAGGAATTGCCCGTAGTTGGTCAGGCGCACCGCGCAGCGGGTCTCGAGATGGTGCAGGGCGTAGGCCAGCGCCATGTCCCCGAAACGGTGATGGTGGCCGTAGGTTTCCCCATCGGTGGCGATGTGGACGAGTTGGGGGCCCGGGGCGTCGGCTGAGAAGGCGCCGCAGAGGCGGCGGGCGAACTCTTCCCCGTTGGAGAGGAGGCCCTCGAAGGCTACGGCCCGGGCCATGGGGCCGTCATAGAAGAACACCGCGATGGAAGCCCCGGAAGGAAGGGTCACCCGGTAGGGGCGGGAGGGGTCGATGCCGGAAGGCCCGAGCCACTCCGTTCCTTCCAGGGGGCGCCAGCGCCGCGCCTGATGGGGGGCGAGCACGGTGAAAAGGATGCCCGCCCGTGCCAGCTCCTCGAGCGTCGCCAGGTCCACGGCAGTCTCCGGAAGCCACATGCCCTCCGGCTTGCGGCCGAAGCGGGACTCGAAGTCCCGCACCCCCCAGGAGACCTGGGTGCGCTTGTCCCGCGGGCTCGCCAGGGGCAGGATCATGTGGCCGTAGGGCTGGGCCAGCGCGGAGCCGTGCCCGGAAAAGCGCGAGAGGCTCTCTCGGTCGGCCTCCAGGACCGCGCGGTAGGTCTCGGGCCGCTTGCGTTCGAGCCAGGAGAGCAGGGTGGGCCCGAAATTGAAGCTGATGCGCGAGTAATTGTTGACGATGCGCAGGATCCGGCCCCTCTCATCCAAGATGCGGGAGGCGGAGTTGGGCGCGTAGCATTCCGCCGTGATGCGCTCGTTCCAGTCGTGGTAGGGGTGGGCGGAGTCCTCGACCTCGACTTCCTCCAGCCAGGGGTTCTCCCGGGGGGGTTGGTAGAAATGCCCATGGATGCAGACGAAGCGGTCCACGCTAGCCTAAACGGCGCGAAGGGAGGGGACGGCGCTCACCCCGAAGGGTACGCGGTCGGCCTCTCCGCTCGGCCGCCGCTCGGGTC
>CAYWAR010000137.1:0-6680 GCA_964455765.1 uncultured Elusimicrobia bacterium | reverse complement strand
CCCCATCGCCTTCGGCTATCTCCTCGAATGGACCGGCCTGTGGACGAGCTGCTGGATGCTGATGTTCCTGCTCTCGGCCGTGTGTCTGGCCTGGCTCCACACGGCGGTCACCGCCTTGATGAACCAGGCGGCGCCGGCGCTGGCTAAGAAGATGGAGGGGGAATGATGGCCGCATGGATCGAGAAGTGGGAGCCCGAGAACGAGGCCTTCTGGCGGGAGACCGGGAGCGCGATCGCCTGGAGGACGCTCGTCATCACGACCGCGAGCCTCGTGCTCTCCTTCGCCTCCTGGTTCATGATGAGCGCGGTGGTCGTGCGTCTTCCGGCCGTCGGCTTCAAGTTCACGACCATGGAGCTCTTCTGGCTGGCCGCCATGCCGGGCTTGGCGGGGGGAACGCTTCGCGTCGTCAACACCTTCCTGATCCCCATCTTCGGGACCCGCGCGGTGGTCACCACGGCGAACTTCCTCAAGCTCATCCCCTGCGTCGGGCTGGGGTTCGCCATCCTCGACCCGGCCACGCCGTTGTGGGTGTTCATGGCCCTGGCGTTCGCGGCCGGCCTGGGGGGAGGGGATTTCTCCTCCTTCATGCCGAGCACCTCGATGTTCTTTCCCAAGCGCCTCCAGGGGACCGCTCTGGGCATCCAGGCCGGCATCGGGAACTTCGGGGTCAGCCTCGTGCAGTTCATCGCTCCATGGATCATCGGTTTCGCCGCGTTGGGCGCGCTGGGGGGGGCCGCGCAGACCTTCACGAAGGGGGCCATCGCCAAGCCCATCTGGCTGCAGAACTCGGCGTTCATCTGGGCGCCCTTCCTCGTCGCCTGCGGGATCGCCTCCTTCCTGTGGCTTAGGAGCCTCCCGGTCCGCGCCTCCTTGCGCGAGCAGTTGGACATCTTCAAGGACAAGCACACCTGGTTCTGCACCCTCACCTACGTCATGACCTTCGGCTCGTTCTCGGGGTTCTCGGCGGCCTTCCCTCTCATGATCAAGCAGATCTACGGCGTCTTCCCGGAAGCGCCGGATCCCTTGAAGTATGCGTTCTACGGCCCCTTGGTGGGCTCGGTCGTGCGCGTCCTCTTCGGCTTCGTGGCGGACAAGACGGGCGGCGCCATCCTGACGCAGCTCTCGGGACTGGGCATGATCGGCTGCGTGGCCTGGATGGTCTTCGGCGGGCTCCTGACCCCCGATTCGCCGGGCTCTTTCCCGATGTTCGTGAGCGCGATGCTGACCCTGTTCTTCTTCTCCGGGGTGGGGAACGCCGCGACCTTCCGGCAGTACCCCATCATCTTCGGCCACTCGCCCCGCCAGGCGGCCGGGGTGCTCGGCTGGACCGGGGCGGTGGCGGCTTACGGGCCCTTCATCTTCGCCGCGCTCATCGGAAAATCGATCACGAGCATGGGCTCGGCCAAGCCATTCTTCTGGGGCGCCGCGGCCTTCTACGCGCTCGCCACCGGCGTCAACTGGTGGTATTACACGAGGCAGGGATGTGAAAAGCCCTGCTGAGGCCCTGCCCAAGGCTCTGAGCGTCGCGCTCGGGACGGCCCTCGTGCTGAGCCTGCCCTTCGTTTTCCGGCTGGCCGGGGGCCTGAGACTGCCGGGAAACGACCAAGGCTATGCTCCGGAACAGCCCATCGCTTATTCCCATCGCCTGCATGCCGGCGAGCTCGCCATCCCCTGCCTCTATTGCCATTCGGGAGCCGAGAGAAGCCGGACCGCGGGCATCCCTCCTCTGGGGACTTGCATGAACTGCCACGCCAAGGTCACCGCGCCCTTCCTGGCCGTGCGGGCCGAAGCCGCGGCGGCGGAGAAGGAGAAGCGCAAGCCGCGCCTGATCCTGTCGCCGGAGATCGGCAAGATCTACGATGCGCTCGGCCTCGACCCGGAGGGGAAGCCCATCCCCGGGCGATCGCCGGTCCCCGTTCGCTGGACCCGGGTGCATAATCTCCCTGATTTCGTCTATTTCGACCACCGGCCGCATGTCGGCGCGGGCACGGCCTGCCAGACCTGCCATGGTCCCGTCGAGACCATGGAGAGGATGAGGCAGTTCTCGGACCTCTCGATGGGCTGGTGCGTCAACTGCCACCGCCGGTCCAAGGTGGAAGCTCCCCTGCTCAATTGGCCCCGGAAGGCCGCGGCCTCGGCCTCGGCCCGTGCATCCACCGATTGCAAGGCCTGTCATTTTTGAAGGTGCCATGACCCCGGATAAGAGGAAGAGATACTGGAGGAGCCAAGCGGAGCGGGACTCTCGCGCCGCCGCGGCCGGCGCGCGGCCGGGCACTTCCGCCGGGGACCCGGCTTCTCTGGACGGCTCCATGGACCGCAGATCCTTCCTCAAGGCGGCCGGGTTCCTCCTCGGCGCCGGGGCGCTCTCCGGCTGCTCCCGCTCGCCGGTGTTCAAGGCCATCCCCCATCTCATCGCTCCCGCGGAGGTGGTCCCGGGCAAGCCGCTCTGGTACGCCACGACCTGCGGTTCCTGCAGCGCCGCCTGCGGGGCCTTGGTCAAGGTGCGCGAGGGCAGGCCCATCAAGCTCGAGGGCAACCCCTCCCATCCTCTGAGCCAAGGCGGGCTCTGCGCGCTCGGGCAGGCTTCCGTGCTCGAGCTCTACGATTCGCGGCGCTTGAAGGGTCCTCTGTTGCGGGGCGCTCCCTCCTCCTGGCCGGAGACGGACTCGGCCGTGGCCGCGGCTCTGCGGGAAGCGAGCTCCGGGCGCCGTTCCGTTCGCGTCCTGACCGGGACGGTGAACAGCCCGACGCTCGAGCGTTCCATCTCCGCCATGCTCGCCGGACTGCCGGACGCCCGGCGCGTCTCCTACGACGCGCTCTCCTCCTCCGCCATCCTCGACGCCCATGAGCGCACTCACGGACGGCGCGTCCTGCCGCGCTACCGTTTCGACGAGGCCGAGGTCATCGTGGGCATCGACGCGGATTTCCTGGGGACCTGGATCTCCCCCGTCGAGCATTCGGCTTCATGGCGCAAGCGGCGCGTTCCGGACGGCACGCCGCCGCGGATGTCCTTTCACGCGCAGTTCGAGTCGCGCATGTCCCTGACCGGCGCCAACGCGGATCGCCGGCTGCTCCTGCCCGCCGGAGGGGAAGGGCTCTTGGCGGCCCATCTGGCGCGGGCGCTGGCGCGAAGGGCCGAGGTTTTCGCCCCGTATGACGGCCTGCCGCCATGCCCCGTCGACTCTTCCGAGCTCGAGTCGCTCGCCGACCGCCTTTGGGCGGCCCGGGAGCGGGGCCTGGTCGTATGCGGGGCCAACGACCTGGCGGCCCAGGCCGCGGTCAATTGCGCCAACGAGCTCCTGGGGGCGTACGGCACGACTCTCGACATCCGCCGGCCCTCCTTCCAGCGCCTCGGCTCGGACGAGGCCCTGGCGGGCCTGTTCGCGGAGCTCCGGGACGGAACGGTCGGGGTGCTCATCGTGCACGGCTGCAATCCCGCCGCGGAGCTCCCCGTCCCCGCGGCGGGCCTTAGCGCCGCAGGGACGGCGCGAGAGGAGAACGGCCCGCGCGCCGCTCCCGGGGAGTCGTGGGAGGCGCTTCTTTCGCGGGTGGGTCTGCTGGTCACGACTTCGGCGCATCTCGACGAGACCTCGCGCCTGGCCGCGGCCGTTTGCCCGGACCATCATTTTCTCGAATCCTGGTCCGACGCCGAGCCGGCCGCGGGCGTGGCCTCGGTGACTCAGCCCGTCCTCAGGCCCCTGGGGGATACCCGCTCCGCCATCGAGAGCTTCGCGGCTTGGTCGGGAAAGCCGGCGCCCATGCGGGAACTGGTGAGGGAAGTCTGGAGAGAGCGCCTTCACCCCCGCGCCGCCCCCGTGGCGGCGTTCGAGGAATTCTGGACCAACACCGTTCATGAAGGCTGGACCGCGCTGGAGGCTCCCTCGGCAGGGGGCGTTCGCTTCAATGGCGGGGCTCTGCGTTCCCTGAAACCCGCAGAGCCCGCGGGTCCGGGGCTGTCTCTGATCCTATACGCCAAGGTCGGCGTGCGGGAAGGCCGGCACGCCCAGAATCCTTGGCTGCAGGAGCTTCCCGATCCGGTGACCAAGGTGGTATGGGACAACTACGCCTCGTTCTCGCCCGCGGCCGCGCGCGAGCTGGGCCTCTCGCAAGGGGATGCGGTCCGCGTGTCCTCGGCGGGCGCTTCCATCGAGCTTCCCGCCTTCATCCAGCCGGGACAAGAGGACGGCGCGGTCTGCGTGGCGCTGGGCTACGGCCGCGAAGGGACCGAGCGCTTCTTCGACCTCGGCCCGGACTGGATACAGGGCAAGCGCACCGTCCCGGAAGGGGGGCGGGTGGGGGTCAACGCCGCCCCGTTCCTCTCCTTCGCCGGCGGCCGGCTCGCCTATTCGGCCGGCCCGGTGAGCGTGGAGAAGACCGGCCGGGTCCGGGCCCTGGCGTGCACGCAGGAGTACCATTCCCTCCGGGTCCCCGAGCGCCTGGCCGAAGCTCCCGGCGAGGAGCGCGACATCGTGCGCGAGACCACCCTGGCCGAATACGCCCGCTCCCCCTCGGCCGGGCATGCTCCCCAGCATCCGGCGACCTCGCTCTGGCCGGCATCGCTGGCGCCGGGCAGCCGGCGCTGGGCCATGACCGTGGACCTGTCCCTGTGCACGGGTTGTTCCGCCTGCGTGCTGGCCTGCCAGGCCGAGAACAACGTCGCGGTGGTGGGCAAGGACGAGGTCGCCCGCCGCCGGGACATGCACTGGATGCGCATCGACCGCTATTACTCCGGCTCCGGGGAAGGGGTCGAGACCCTCCATCAGCCCATGTTCTGCCAGCAGTGCGGCAACGCCCCGTGCGAGACCGTGTGTCCCGTGATCGCGACCGCGGGAAGCGAGGACGGGCTCAACCAGCAGGTCTACAATCGCTGCGTCGGGACGCGCTACTGCGCCAACAACTGCCCCTATAAGGTCCGCCGCTTCAATTGGTTCGAGTACCGGCGCGCGGACGCGCCGGAGAACCTCGTCCTTAATCCGGACGTCACCATCCGCTCCCGCGGGGTGATGGAGAAGTGCTCCTTTTGCGTCCAGCGCATCCAGGAGGCCAAGATCGAGGCCAAGCGCCTCGGCGAGCCCCTGCGGGAGGGGGACCTGCGCACCGCCTGCCAGCAGTCCTGCCCCACGCAGGCCATCGTCTTCGGGGACGTCCACGACAAGGGGAGCCGGGTGGCCGAGCGCATGAACGACCCCAGGCGCTACCGCGTGCTCGAGGAACTCCATGTCAATCCCGCGGTGGGCTATCTCACCAAGGTGCGCAACAGACCCGCATGAGCGCCATGGAACGCTGGATCGAGGGGGGCAAGACGCCGGGGGATGTCACGCGGGACATCGCCGGCCCGCTCGAACACGGGCCGCACCCTCTCTGGTGGCTCGCCCTGGCGGCCTCCTCGACCCTCTTCCTGGCCGGGGCGGCGGCCATCCTCTATACCGTCATGAAAGGCATCGGCGTCTGGGGCCTCAATCGGACCGTCGGCTGGGCCTTCGACATCACCAACTTCGTCTTCTGGATCGGCATCGGACACGCGGGCACGCTCATCTCCGCCATCCTCTTCCTCTTCCGTCAGAAATGGCGGACCTCGGTCAACCGCTCGGCCGAGGCCATGACGCTCTTCGCGGTGATGTGCGCCGGGATATTTCCGGTCATCCACATGGGGCGGCCCTGGCTCGCGTTCTGGGTGTTCCCCTATCCGAACGTCCGGGGCCCCCTCTGGGTGAGCTTCAACTCCCCCTTGCTCTGGGACGTGTTCGCCATCAGCACCTATTTCGCGGTCTCCGCCACCTTCTGGTACGTGGGGCTCATCCCGGACCTGGCGACGATGCGGGACCGGGCGTCGGGCCTGCGCAAGCGCGTCCTCGGCTGGCTAAGCCTCGGCTGGGACGGGTCCATGCGGACCTGGGTCCATTACGAGAGCGTCTATCTCCTGCTCGCCGGGCTCGCCACGCCCCTGGTCATCTCGGTGCACACGATCGTCAGCTTCGATTTCGCCACCTCGGTCATCCCCGGCTGGCACACGACGATCTTCCCGCCGTATTTCGTGGCCGGGGCCATCTTCTCGGGGATGGCCATGGTGCTGACCTTGATGATCCTGGCCCGCAAGCTCGCGCGGCTGGAGGACTACATCACGCTCCGGCACATCGACGCCATGTGCAAGCTCGTGCTGGCCACCAGCTGCATGGTGGGAACGGCGTACGCGACGGAATTCTTCACGGCCTGGTACTCAGGCAACCCCTACGAGCGCTTCGTCTTCGTCAACCGGGCGCTGGGGCCGATGGCCTGGGCGTATTGGATCATGGTCTTCTGCAACGTGGCGATCCCCCAATTCCTCTGGTCCCCCTCCGTTCGCCGCAGCACGGCCGCGGTGTTCGTCCTGAGCCTCTTCGTCAACGTCGGCATGTGGTTCGAGCGCTTCGTCATCATCGTAACCTCGCTCCACCGCGACTTCCTCCCTTCGAGCTGGGCCTCCTACTCGCCCACGATCGTCGAGCTCGCCATCTTCGCCGGGAGTTTCGGGCTATTCTTCACGCTCTTCCTGCTCTTCTGCCGCTTCCTCCCCATGATCGCCATGGCCGAGGTCAAGGGCGTTCTGGTCCCGGAGGCCCGCGCATGAGCCGCAGGCTTCTGGCCGCGTCGTTTCGGCGCGAGGACGAGGTGTTGGCCGCGGTGCGGCGCATGCGAAAGGC
>CAYWAR010000136.1:0-6719 GCA_964455765.1 uncultured Elusimicrobia bacterium | reverse complement strand
GGCCGCGGCGGCGGGCTCCTCAAGGACCGCCGAAGGTTATGTCCTGGAAGCCACCACCGCGGACACCGAGGGCGTCACGGACTGGTCCGGGGAAATATTCTCCTCCGCGACCTTGGTCGTCTCCGTATCCAACCAGATGCGGCCCAGCACGCTTACCGTTGTGGACTTGCTCTCCGCCACCACCTACGCCTTTCGCATCGGAACCCTCAACTGGTCGGGCGCGACCCATTACGCCCTCATCGGGTCCAGCAAGACGAGAGAAGATCCCTTCACCTGGGTGGGCGGGGTGAACAACAGTTGGGGCACGCCGGGGAACTGGAGCCCCAACGGCATCCCGGGCGCCGGAAGCCCGGTCACCATCGCTCCCGCGGCCAACGTGAGCGTCCTCGCCGCCAACACTCTCGCGGCGATCAGCTTCTCCTCTCTCACTCTCGGCGGAAACGCCTCCTTCACCGCGAATCTCACAATCGCCACCACCGTGGCCAAGGGCGGGAGCGTGCTCATCCGAAAGGACGCGGGACTCACGATCGCCACTACTCGGCAGATTTTCCTCGACGGAGATTTCACCATGCTCTCAGGCTCCTCGCTGACGCATAGGCCCTTCGCCGTGACCGTGAGCTCGGTGAACATCAAGATCACGGGAACCTTCGACATACAGGCGGGCGCCACCGTGACGGTGAGCAGCATGGGCTTCGCCGGCGGCGCCAACAACGGCGGCGTGGGCGGAGGACCCGGAGGCGGAGGGGGCAGCGGCACTTCGAGCGCCGGAGGCTCGGGAGGCGGCCATGGAGGCTTGGGCGGAGGGGCGGATTCGAATACTCAGGGCCCGGTCAACGACAATTCCGTGAACCCCCAATGGGCCGGCTCCGGGGGCGGGGGCGGGGACTTCGCGGCCGTCTATAACGTCGGCGGACGGGGGGGAGGCTGCGTCATTCTCGATGCGCAGACCATCAACCTGGACGGCCGCATAGAAGCCGACGGCGAGCCGGGAGGTCCGGGACCCGGCGGTTCCGCGGTGCAGGCCGCCGGAGGCGGCGGGGCGGGAGGGACGGTGAACCTCAAGGCCACCTATCTCATCGGACAAGGGACGGTGAGCGCCCGGGGCGGCTCGGGGGGTCCTGACACGAACGCGGCAGACGACCCCGGCGGCGGAGGCGGCGGAGGCCGGGTGGCCATCAACATCCAGAACTCCGGCAACCTTTGCGCCATCTCGGTGTCCACGGCGGGAGGCGCCTCCGGGGGAGTGAGTTCGGGGCCCGGCGACGGCGGGAGCTACAGCTCCACGGTGACCTTGGCCATACCCGGCTTCAGCGCGCTCTACTCCACCACGACGGACATACACTGGAACTGGACCACGGTGACCGGGGCCACCACCTACCAAGTCGTCTCCTCGACCGGCGGGGCCGGGCAGTCCCCGGTATTTACGGCCCAGACCACCTCCTACTCCGAGCCGAACCTCCTGCCCAATACCACCTACACGCGGCAGGTGGAGATATTCACCTGCGGCGGCTCCACGGGCTCGGCCTTCGTCTCCTACGCCACGCTGGCCGAGTCGCCGGGCTACCTGGGCTACTACGCGATCCATCTCACCTCGGCGGCCGTGCGCTGGGCGGCGAAAGCTTCCGGCGAGGCGCAAGGCTATGTCCTGGAGGCTTCCTCGACCAACATCTTCACCGGCCTCGACGGGGTGGTGAGCTCCAGCCAGACCCCGAGCGTATTGGCCAGCACGCTCACGGTGAGCGATCTTCAGCCCAACACCACCTATTACTTCCGCGTGGCCTCGCTCAACCACGCGAACGCGAAAAGCACCTACACCGTTCTCGCGGCCACCGCGACCCTCTCCTTCCAACCCACGAGCATGGGCAATCTGACATTCAAGCAGGACGATCTAAAATCCACCGTCCAAGAATCCTCGATCACGGTCCGCTTCGGTCGCTTGCCCCTGGCTTCCGAGCATGGCTCCTCCATGACCTCGCAAGGGTATCTGCTGGAAGCCCTTTCCTCCTCGGGCGTCCTCTATTCCTCCAGGACTTACAGCGTGAGCGCGAGCACCCTGACCATCGGCAAGGCCCCCGACTCCCTGCTCGAGCGCTGCGCGGTCTACAGTTTCCGAGTCGCCTCCTACAATTTGAACGGGACCACCGGCGCCTACACCGCCCTAGGCTCGACGACCACCGTCGAGGATTGGGGGACCGCCGTCGCGGAGTCCGTGATCGCCGCCGGGAGCCTCGAGCTCGGCACGGAGTATGTCATAGGGACCGAGCTCAACGTCACCAACTCGGGCAACTGCCCCTCGACCTATTGGGTGAGGGCGGCGACCATCACCGCCGGCAGTCCCTGGACGATATCCGCCTCCTCGGGGACCGACACCTTCACGCTCCAGGCCGCCTTCAACTCGGCTCTCCCGGCGTTGGGGGACTTCGTGGACCTCGACAAGCTGACCGACACCCCGGCCGCGAGCACTGCGTCCAATTTCGCCCTCGATCAAACCGGGGTTTCGGTGGCCTGGGGGGGGACGCGCAAGCTCTGGCTCAAGATCGGCATGCCCCTCATCTCCAGCACGGACGCGGCGCAGGACATCCAGGTCACCGTCTACGCCATGCCCCCCTGATGAGCGCACTCAGGGGAGGAGCGTGAAGCCGGCCTGGGTGAAATGCCGGTCGAAAGCAAAAGCCTCCTTGAGCCCGGCCTCCTCCATGACCACGAAACTCGAGCAGTCGGTCAGGCTGTAGCCCTTGTCCGCCCGGCGCTGGAAATAGAGCTCCGCCCGGCGATGCTGGATGGGGCTGATGTGGTGGAGGGTCAGGAGCTTGGAGTCCGCGAGCCGTTCGAGGAAGAGGCGGGCGGGGCCGTGGCCGGCGCGGGAGTTGAGCAGGTTCACGGTCTCTAGGACGACGTAGTTCGTGGTCAGGAAATGACGCTCGCCTTCACGGAGGAAGCGGACGGCCTCGCCGTGATGGGTGTCCCGTCGGTTGAGCAAGGCGTACCAGCCGCCGGTATCCACGAAAACGACCTTCACTCGCGGTCCCGTCTCTTGTCGCCGTAGAGGTAGGCATCCGTGTTCTCCGAGACATCCGTTGCGGCATCCTCGGCTATCCCTGCCATGTCCAGGAGAGAGTCCGGGCGATCTTTCATTCCCCCGGCCAGTTCCTCGATCCACCGGCGGACGAGGGCGGAGACGCTCAGCCCCTTCTTCCGGGCCAGCCCGCTTAGGAATTTATGCTGCCAGTCGTCCAAAAGTATTTGTGTTCGCGTCATATGGTGTATTACACCATATATATTACACCATATTCGAACGCCCGTCAATAGCGCGCCGCGGCTCGGCAGGGGTAAGGCTGAGGAATTATTGTATAATCTTTTAAGAGATACGGAACGGGCGTCCAAGACCGCGGGCCTTGGACGCCGATGGGGGGGAGGTGGCATGCTGAAGAAACTATTGGCCGCGCTAGGGACGGTATCGTCCCTCGCGGCTTTTTCCGTGCAGGCGGCGCCGATGACGGCGCAGGGCGTGGAAGACCGGCTCATCATCGGCTTCCATGAGGGCGTGGAGGTCCAGGAAGCGCAAGGCATCCTTTCCTCCTACGGGCTCGAGGTCGTGGACGCCATCCCCGAGATGGGACTCGTCCTGGCCCAGGGCAGACCCGGGAAGTCGCGGGCGGCCGCGGCCGGCCTGCGTATTCACCCGAAGGTCGTGGATGTCCAGAAGGACCTATGGCTCAAGTGGATCGAGGGTCCCGTGTCCATGCAGGAACTCCCTTTGCCTTCTTTCGAAGCCGTGCGCGAGCAGCTTCCCAAGTTCGAGCCTAAGGCTCGCGCCGATGCGGGGAGCGACGAGGCTCAATGGGGCGTGCGCCGGGTCAACGCTCCGGCCGCCTGGCCGGGCAATCAGGGCGCCGGCGTCAAGGTCGCCGTCGTGGACACGGGCATCGACCCGGAGCATCCCGACCTCAAGGGGCGCGTGGCCGGCGGCTACAACGCCGTGGACAAGGGCCAGCCCTGGGTGGACGACCATTCCCACGGAAGCCACGTGGCCGGCATCATCGCCGCGGAGCTCGACGGCAAGGGCGTGGCCGGCGTCGCGCCCAAGGCCTCGCTCTACGCGGTCAAGGTCCTCAACAAGGACGGCAGCGGCTCCATCTTCGGCATCTTCGGCGGCATCAACTGGTGCATCCAGAACAAGATGCAGGTCATCAACATGAGCCTGGGCTCTCCCCGTTCCATCCCCTTCTTCGAGGGAGTGCTCAAGAAGGCGGTCAATGCCGGCATCACCATCGTGGCCGCGGCCGGCAACGACGCGGGGGCGGTCAACTATCCCGGAGCCTATCCCGAGTCCATCGCGGTCTCGGCCCTCTGTCCTCCCGGCGTCACCGAGACGAAGCTCTGCCCGAGCGAGAAAGAGGGCATCGCGACCTTCTCCAGCCGCGGCGCGCAGGTGGCCTTCATCGCCCCCGGCGTCCGGGTCCCCTCCACGGTGCCGCTGAGCGTCGACGCCTCCGGCATCAAAGCCTACTCCGGCACCTCCATGGCCTGTCCCCATGTCGCGGGCCTGGCGGCCTTGGCCATCTCCAGGGGCGCTCAGGGGGCCCAGGCCGTCCGGGCGGCCCTCACCGGCGCCGCTGGGAAGATCGAGGGGCTCTCGGCCGCGGAGCAGGGCGCCGGCGTCATCGACGCCTCCAAACTCTGATCACGGCTCGACCCGGCAGGAAGGCCCGGCCTTTCGGCCGGGCCTTCCCTTTGAACGATGGATAAGAAGCGCCTCATCAACGTCAACATCGAGAGCCACGCGCTCGTGCCTCCGCCCTCGGAGCTCCAGCGCATGCTTCCCGCGCCCGAGGCCAGCCTGAGCGCCGTGCACGCGGGGAGGGCGGCCATCCGGGCCATCCTCGACGGCGACGACCGCAGGCTTCTGCTCATCGTCGGTCCCTGCTCCATCCACGATACCGACGCCGCCCTGGACTATGCCCGGAGGCTCAAAGCCCTTTCCGACAAGGTCAAGGAGCGCTGCCTCATCGCGATGCGGGTCTATTTCGAGAAGCCGCGCACCACCGTGGGCTGGAAGGGGCTCATCAACGACCCCTTCCTCAACGATTCCTTCCACATCGAGGAAGGCCTCAAGAAGGCCCGCAAGCTCCTCATCGACATCACCCGCCTGGGCCTGGCCGCGGCCACCGAGGTGCTCGACCCCATCGCGCCGCAGTATCTCTCCGAACTCGTTTCCTGGTACGCGGTGGGCGCGCGCACCATCGAGTCCCAGACCCATCGCGAGATCGCCAGCGGGCTCTCGGCGCCGGTGGGCTTCAAGAACGGCACCGACGGGGACTTCCAGGTGGCCATCGACGCCATGCGCTCGGCCCTGCGGCCCCATCATTTCCTGGGCATCGACGGTCGGGGACGGGCGAGCGTATTCCGCACGCGGGGCAACCCTTACGGCCACATCGTCCTGCGGGGGGGCGGGGGCCGGGGCAACGCCGACGCGGCCAGCGTGGCCCGCTGCGCCGCGGCCCTGGAGGGTGCGGGCCTGCCCCGGCGCATCCTCGTCGACTGCAGCCACGGGAACTCGGGCAAGGACCATACCCGCCAAGCCGCGGTCTTCGCCTCCTGCCTGCGCCGGGCCCGCGCGCCCCTCTCCCCGCTCATGGGCATGATGATCGAGAGCAACCTGCACGAAGGCAAGCAAGCCCTGCCCGAGGGTCTCAAGGACCTCTCCGCGCTCCGCTACGGCGTCTCCGTGACCGACGCCTGCATCGGCTGGGAAGAGACCCGGAAACTGATCCTCGAGGTCTGAGCCGGCTCCCGACATCCTATCCTTGAGGATAGTCTGGCTCGCGGGTTTTCGCCCGCGGGCCAGCCGCATCACCGAACATCCGGCGCGCCAGGAGTTGGTTGTGTGCCCGGCACAGGAGGCGCAGGTTGGCGGCGTCATCCGATGTCCCCCCGAGCGCATAGGGCCGGATATGGTCGATCTCCAGCCAGGAGGTCGAAGGACAGCGATCTCCCTCGGGGCCCACGAACGCGCAGCGGCCGCCCTCGCGCTCCCACACCACATCGCGCAGGCGCGCGGTGATCCTCCGAGTCCTGGGATGGGGGGCGGCGTCCTTATTCCGTCCGCCCGCGCCCCGGCGCGCCTCCCGCTCCCTGCGCCGCGCGAGCCGCCGTTGCGGGTCCACCCTATCCAGGAGCGCGTCCAGTCCCGCCTCGACGACCGCCTCCATCGAACCTGCGTGCCCCGCCGGACCCAGCAGGTCCCGGGCTTTTTCATATTTCACCCGCAGCGCCGAGCTTCCCGTGAAGCGGAAGAGGTGCCGACCCGCCGAGAGCTGCGCCGGCGATGGAAGAGCCCGCAGGCAGTCGGGACTGTCCGGCCTGGGCGAGAGCTCCGCCGCGAGGGCTTCGACCTCTCGGGTGCGCATGCCGCGTGCCCGCTCGATGAGCCCCGCGGCATTGTCGACCCGCAAGTGCGGGGCCAGGATGACGATAGCCGTCAAGTTGATCGCGCCATCCGCGAGGTCCTGGAGTATCGCCGGATGAGCCCGGGCGGCGCGCGCGGCCTGGATGCGCTTGTAAGCCGCTTGCTCCGAATACCCTAGGACGCTGATGCAATAGATGAATAGCGAGGGTTGACCTCGATCCGCATGGAGCCGCCTCAGGTCGAACTCCCCCAGGTGCGCCAGGAGCAGAGCCAATGCTTTGCGCTCGATCCCAGCCAGCCGCTTGAGCCG
>CAYWAR010000135.1:0-6832 GCA_964455765.1 uncultured Elusimicrobia bacterium | reverse complement strand
TCTCCCAGGAGCGAGGGCTTGGACCGGGGAGGATGCGAGCCGGCGGCGGGTGCGGGGAGGGCGGCCCGGGACCCCGCCGGCTGGGACCGGGAGGCCGCCGACGCGGACGGGAGGGGTTGGCCCGGGGGCAGGGGCGCCCCGGGCGCGGCGCCGGGCGAGAGGAGAACGGGAGAGGGGTCCGCTCGCCCGCGACCGAGCAGCTTGAAAACGGCGAGCGCCAGAAGCGCGATCAGGACTCCGGAAAAACTCAACGCGATCAGCCGGATGAGTCTCTTCTGCGCCAGCGCCTCCCGCGCCTGGGCGAAAGCTTCGTCATCGTCCCTCATCGCCCGCCCTATTTCCGATCGAAACTCCTGGTTGAGCTTGTAGAAGGCCTCCAGCTCCATCGCATGAGCGATCCCCGCGCCCAGGTTCATCTTGCCCTTGCCGAAAAGCGACTGAAGCCCCTGCGTGTGGTCCAGCTGGCGCAGTTCGTTGAAAATCTGGGTGGCCTCATCCATCCTCGATTGCTGGTCCTCGATCGCCTTCCTCGCTTGCGCGCGTCCCGCTTCCAGCTCCGAGGCGGTCGTCGCGGAGCGATAGCGGGCTCCCAGGCGATCGAGTCCCTCGATCATCGGCTTCGTCTCCTCGTGCATGGCTTCGAGAGCCTTCTTCGCCTCGTCGGCGTTCGCGAACCGTTCCTGCGCCGAGGCGTCCGGGAGCGAGGCAAGGAGCAGAAGGAGGGCCGGGCCGAGGTTCATCCGGGGCGCGCCTCGGCGACAGCGGTCAAGGCGGCCGAGAGCTCCGAGCCGGAGTGGAAGCGGCGAGCGGGGTCCGGGTGCAGGGCTCTTTCAATGAACGCGTCGAAGCCGGGGGGGACGGCGGCGGCCTTCGAGGGACGGATGAAATGCATCTCCCGCTTTTGGGCCAGAAAATTGGGACCGGGGAAGGGCTCGCGTCCCACCGCCAGCTCGTAGGCGCAGGCAGCCAGGGAGAAGAGGTCGGACTCGCGCGATACCGAGCCCGACTCCTGCTCGGGGGCCATGTAGGCGAATGTCCCTTGGATCCCGGTCCGGCTCAGACGAGCCGCCGAGAGCCTCGCCCGGTGGGCCAGGCCGAAATCCATGACCTTGACGGCATTGCGGTCGGTGACCATGATGTTGGCCGGCTTGAGGTCCCGGTGGATGACGCCGCGGGAATGCGCGTAGTCGAGCGCGGAGGCCGCCTGGGCGATGATGGCGCGCAGGGTCTCGAACCCGACAGGACCCCGCTCCAGGAGAGCGCTCAAGGACCTCCCCGAGACATGCTCGAAGACCAGGAAGACGCGGCCGCCTTCGCGCACCACGCCGTGGATCTCAACGATGTTGGGATGCCTCAATTCCGCCGTCACCCGCGCCTCTTCCAGGAACCGTTCCATGTCGCCGGGGCTTTGGCAGAGATCCTCGCGCATCTGCTTGACGGCGACCCTGCGGCGGAGCGTGAGATCGAGCGCCTCGTAGACGAGCCCCATGCCCCCCCGGCCGAGCTCCCGGACGATTTGGAATTTACCCCCCAGGACATTTCCCGGCGCGGTCGTCGGCAAGCTTACGCCGGCCGGAGCGCCCAGGACGGCGGGGATGGGGCCGGGCGGCAAAGCGGTTTCCCCCGCCCCGCGGGATGAAAGCAAGGCGTAGGCGGCCGAAAGCGCGGCGAGCAGGACGATGGAGACGAGCAGGGCCGCGTTCCTGCGGAAGCGCCTGGCGTCGAGATTTCTGCGCGCTTCCTCGAACCTGATGTCGTCCATCTTGAGGATACCGTTGGCGGAATAGACGGCGTTCTTGATCCGCGAAGCGAACTTCGTCATCGCCATGGCGTTATCCATGCTCGCGTCGGGGTCGTCTTGCCAACCTTCGACGCGGGCTCCCCCGACGGCGGCCGCGGCGGCCATCACGATGCCCCGACTCCCCGGCCGGCCATCGGAGAGCATGCTCTGCGCCTCGGCGATCACGCTTCCCATGAGGAGGGCGTTTACGGTGTCTCTTAGCGCCTCGAGCCTATCGAGTCCCCCTTGGAGCTCGCGGCGCAGCTCCTCCCGCTCCGCCGAGACCTCCCGGACGTCCTTGATGTTGGGATAACGGTCCCTCAGGGCCTCGAGTCGCTTGCCGAGGGCTTCCGTCTCGGTCATAAGCGGCAGTATCTCCCGCCGCAACTCGAGCAGGCCGGGCGGGGCCTTGGCCTCCTCGCGCGCTCCGGCGCCGGACGCCGGAAGCAGCCAGGACGAAAAGAGCAGGGCGATCACGATGTTCATCGGGTCTTGGGCAGAGCGGCGTCGAGGGCGGATTTGAGTTCCCCCGCGCTATGATAACGGTGTCGAGGATCGGGCTGTAGGGCCTTGGCGATGACCTCGTCGAGCCCGGGCGGCAGGCCTATTTTCGAGGGCGGGGCGAAGCTCATGGCTCTTTTTTGCGCGAGGAGGTCGGGGCCTTCGAAGGGAAGCCTTCCGGCGGCCATCTCATAGACGCATACGCCCAGCGCGTAGAGGTCGGACTCCTTGGAGACGGTGCCCATTTCCTGCTCCGGCGCCATATAGACCGGGGTCCCCGCCGCCGCCGCCCGGGTCAGGCGCGCGACCGTCAGCTTGGCCCGGTGCGCCAGCCCGAAATCCATCACCTTGGCGATACGGTCGTCGGTGACCATGATGTTCGAAGGCTTGAGGTCCCGGTGGATGACTTTCTTCGAATGGGCGTAATCCAGGGCCGCCGCGATGTGGGCGAACAGGCCCCGGACCGAGTCCAGGGGCAAGGGCCCCTTCTCCAACCAGCGGCTGAGAGGGCTCCCTTGCACGTGCTCGAAGACCAGGTAGACCTCCCCTCCCTCGCGCAGGACGGCGTGTATCTCCACGATGTGGGGATGCTTGAGCGCCGCCACGACCCTGGCTTCGCCGAGGAAGGCCTCGAGGTCCCGGGGGCTTTGGCGGATCTCCTCCCTCATCTTCTTGAGCGCCACCTTGCGGCGCAGGGCCAGGTCCCGGGCCTCGTAGACCACTCCCATGCCGCCTCGCCCCAGCTCTCCGAGCACTTCGAATTTTCCCCCCAGCACCCGGGCCCCGGCGGCCGGCGGGGCGCCTTCCGTCCCGGCGGGGAGTAAGGCGGAGGAAGTCCCGGCCGCCCGCCGGCGCAAGACGAGGACCAAGAGGGTCAGGACGCCGAGAGCCGCGGCCCCTATGGCCGCGCGCCGGAGACGGAGACTCCGGCGGAGGGCCCGTTCAGCGTTCCCCGCCAAACCGGTATCGCGTGTCAGGAGATTGACGGAGATCGCCGCCAGGCCCTTTAGGGCGAAGTCGAAGGCGCCTAGGCTAGTAGCCGAGGCCGGTCTCAAGGCGGTGCCTCCCGCCCCGGAAGAGAGGACCGCGGTCATCAATCGTTGGAACTCCGCCTCATAGAGCGGACACCAGTCGGCGTAGTCTTGTTGGAGGCGCGCATCCAGGGACTCCAGGCGGCCGCGCAGCTCGACTCGCGACTGCGTCAGGTCCGACGCGTCACGGACACGGGGATAGCCCGCCTGGACTGCGACCAGCCGTTCCTGCAGCGGGGCCAGCTCTTCGGCAAGGGCGAGGAGGCGGCGCATCCGTTCGACCATCTCCGGTGTCGTCTCTTGAGATGCCTGCTCCAGCCCGAGCCGGGCTTGCCTTAGATGCGCTTGCGCGGCCTTGAGGTTGCGGACGCTCGTGTTGTCCAGGGGAGCGTCCTGTCCCAGCGACGGGGAGAGGGGCGCCGTCAGGAAGGCGAGGGTCAGCAGAGCGGCGAGCGGGAAGTCGCGCCCGCGAGCGTCCGGGGAAGGGATCGGCCTCCGCGGATCAGGCATCGCGCCGTGCCCGTAAAGGCGAGTAGAGGCGCATGGCGCCCACCCCTTTGATGTCCTGCTCCCCCAAGTCCTCGAACTCGAATAGGTCCGAAACGAGGGCGCGGGTCTGCTCGCTGACGCAGGCCCGGCCGGGAGGAGCGAGATTCTCAAGACGCGACGCGATGTTGACCGTGTCTCCCAGGACGCTGTACTCCAGGCGCGCGGCGCAGCCGATGTTGCCCACGACGGCCCGGCCGGAGTTTATGCCGATGCGCAAGCGCAGGGCGTTCAGGCGGAGCCTGGCCGCGGTCTCCGCCCAGGCTTTCGGGATGACCAGAGCCGCCCAGATGGCCTGTTCCGCGTATCGGGCCGGGGCGTTCTCCGTCTCCCCCGGCTGGGCGCCGAATATGCCCATGACCGCGTCGCCGATGAACTTGTTGACATGGCCCCCAGCTTCCTGGATGGCGCGGGACATGGTCTCGAAATAGGGGTTGAGCAGTTCGCTGATCTCCCGGGGGGTCTTGGCGCGGCTCAAGGCCGTGAAGCCTTCCATGTCCACGAAGAGCACGCTCACGTCCCGCTCCTGCACCTCCAGGCCCACGGGCCGGCCGCCCTCGGACTGTTCCACGATGCGCTGGACCACGTCGGGGGAGAAATAGCGCGCCATGTTCTCCTCGGTGCGGGCGAGGCCGGCCGCGCGTTCGAGGCTCAATTGGAGGCTGATGAGGCTTGCCACCGCGGAACCGAGGTAGAGATCCTCCTCTGTGAAGGTCTTGCCGTTGCGGCGGTTGTCCAGGTAGAACACTCCCAGGCGCTCTCCCTTTCCCCATAGGGGGAGCAATAGCCCGGAGCTGATGTCCTGCACGCTCTGGCTCTCGGAGCGGTCCTTTAGCCGGGTTTTGAGCAGGAAGGACTGTTCCGGCGGCAGGGAAGCGAGCAGAGACGAGCTGAAGCGGAAATCCCGGGTCTTGCCAAGATTCTTCTCCCAAGCCAGCCTGGTATGGAAGCCCGTTTTAGAATCCGAGAGCAGGATGGCGGCCACTTCCGCCGCGGTGATCTTGCCGGTGGCATAGGAGAGCAGTGTCGTCAGGGAGTCCTCGATCTCCGGGGTCTGGGCCAGGCGCCGGACCAGCTCATGGAGCCGGCCGAACTTCTCCCTGAGCTTGGGGTCGGCCGCGTCCACGCGCCGTCCCTCCCCCTGGGATAGGTCGCGGGAGATATCCTCCCCTTCCAAAGGCTCCTCTTCGGCGGTGGCCGCGGCACGGACCCGGAACAGCCAAGGCCCGATCGCGATGAGGTCCTGGTGCCGCAAGGGAGCCGGCGCCGAGATGCGGAGTCCGTTTATCACGGTGCCGATGATGCTGGGCTTGGTTAATCCCGTTTCCACGGCGGGCTGGAGGCTGCCGTCCACAAGGTGAGGCTCGCCGTCGCGTTCGATGATGTGGCAATGCCATCGGCTCGTCGTCGAGCGCAGGGCCTCGTCATCGGGAAGGACCAGGTGGCAGTCCCTCGAGCGGCCGATGATGAAGGGGAAAGCGCTTACCGGGACCGATTTTGGGAGAGCGGGGTCGTCGGCGAGCATCCAGCGGGAGTCGCCGGGAAGAGGCTTGGCTCCGTGCGAGCCTTGGAGGACGAGTTCCAACATTCCAGAGAAAGTTTACCCCCTTTTCCACCCCGAGGCAAGGCGCAGAAATTCAGCGTCTATGAAACTCATGGATCAAGTTCTGGGAGAAAGACTCGGGAACCCAGCGCAGGAGCTTTCGGGCGCGGCGGGCGAGGGCCAACGCCTTGTCCGGGGAGGCGGCCAGGGCGGTGAGATGCCCCATCTTCCTTCCGGCGCGGGCTTCCTTCTTCCCGTAAAGGTGCAGATGGACCCCGGCAAGCGCGCGAGCGCGCGCCGCGCCTTCGAGGCGGTCACCCGTCTCTTCTCCGAGTATGTTGACCATGGCCGCCGCGCCGCGCATAGAGACGCGCCCCAGAGGCAGGCCGCAGAGAGCCCGCAGTTGCTGGCCGAACTGCGAGGTCCGGCAGGCGTCGAGGGTGTAATGCCCGGAATTGTGCGGCCTTGGCGCGAGCTCGTTGAGCAGGATGCCCCCGCCCTTTTCTAGGAAGAACTCCACGCAGAGCACTCCGACAAGATCGAGCGCGGCCGCGAGCGTCCGGGCCGCGGTTTCCGCGCGCGTGCGCGCCCGGGCGGGGAGCCGGGCGGGAGCCGCCGAGGAGACAAGGATGCCGCCTTCGTGCGTGTTCTCCGAGGCCGGATACGCGGCCGTGCGGTCGGCGGCGTCCCGGGCGATGACGATCGAGAATTCCTTGATGAAGTCGACCTTCTTCTCCCAGATCAGCGGGACTTCGCCCAGGCGGCCGTATGCTCCGCGCGCTTGGGCGATGGTCGAGACCCGGGCCTGGCTCTTGCCGTCGTAGCCTCCGCGCGCCGTCTTGAGCAGGGCGGGAAAGCCGACGGACTTCGCGGCGGACTCCAATTCCCCGGCGGAGCGCACCGGAGCGAACGGAGCGACGGGGACTCCGCAACGGATGGCGAAATCTTTTTCGACGATACGGTCCTGCGAGATCCTCAGCGGGAGGCTCGAAGGCCTCACCAGGACCCCCGCCTTCTCAAGGGCCAGCACCGAGCGGGCGGGGACGTTCTCGAACTCGTAGGTCACGGCATCGCAGGTCTTGGCCCAGGCCAGGATCGCCGGCGCATCGTCGAAGGGGATGCGCGCGTGCGCGTGCGCGGCCTGGGCGCAGGGGGCGTGGGGGTCGCAGTCGAGCACCCGGACGCGGTAGCCCATGGCCCGGGCTTCCAGGGCCAGGAAGCGGCCCAGTTGCCCGCCTCCCAGGATGCCGAGGGTGGAGCCCGGCGGCAGAGGACGCAGGCGTCGGCTCACGGTCGGCCTCAGGCGCGCGGCTTGAGCTTGCCTGAGCGGAGCACCGCGCGCTCCGCCTTCGAGCGCAGGGACTCCAGCCGGGCTGCGACTTCCGGATGCTTTAGGGCCAGGATTCGGGCGGCCATGAGCCCGGCGTTGCG
>CAYWAR010000134.1:0-6837 GCA_964455765.1 uncultured Elusimicrobia bacterium | reverse complement strand
ATCATCTTCACCTTCACGGATGAGAACCAGATGTGGCAGTGCGGGCAGATGTGGCGTTCGCCCTCTGCCTGCCAACCTGCCTGGCGGGCATCGTCCTCAGTACCATCGAACCAGGCGCGGCCGTCGGAGATGCGGCCGCGCAAGCGCCCCCCCAGGCCGCCGCCGCGGCGGTCCCCGCACCTCTCACCATTCCCATCACGGCCGTTCCCGGATCAGCGGTCCGGCCGGAGCCGGCGGCCCCGGCCCAACTCCCCGCGGCGGCCGTGATCCCCGCGCAAGCCGTGGCCGTGGACTCCCAGGCCTTCGCCTCGTTCTTGGAAACCGCGCCCTATGGCCGGGACGTGAAGCCTCTGCTGGCCCTCCTGTCCCTGCACGCGCGCGAGCCCGAGCGCGGGGCCGCCCTGGGCGTCGTCCTCGAACACCTGCCGCACATCACCCTGGATTCCACCCGCTGCGGGACGCACGCCCGCCACGCCCTGCTCGATACCGGTTCGCAGCGGCGGCAGGTCGCCCTCAACGACCTCCCCCTCCTCGTCGAACGCCGCCATCTGCTCGCCAAGACGGCGGCGTGGCTCCCCGATTCTCCGGGGTATTATTCCGAACGCGCCCTGCCCCCGCCGCGCTTGGACGGCCTCCCGCGGGAAGCTCCCTCCGAGAAAGAGGAGCGGACGGTCCGCGGGCTCGCCCGCATCTACAAGGACGGCTCCATGCGCCTGCGCCTTTCGCAGGAGCAGCTCGCCTCCGAACTGCTCGTCGCCCTGCTCGGATTGGACGGCCGCCTGCGCGGCTGGGAGGAGGGACTCCACACGCGCCTGCGCGCCGAAGCCGCGCGTTTCCGTTTCCTGCGCTTCTACGCCAAGGACACGGGCAAGCCGCCGGAGCTCGACCGGGAGCTCCGCGCGGGTCTCGATGAGTGGATCGAGCGCCCCGAGGACCGCATCGACCTGCTCCTTCAGATGGATGCCTCGCAGGCCGAGCGGGCGGCCTTCGAGCTGACCGCGCTGGAATCGGCGGGCGTCCTGGAGGAACAGGCCGCTTCCGCCCTTCGCAAGACGCTTCCCGCCGCGAAAGCCGAGGCTCCCGCGGTCCGAACCGGCTCCCCCGCGGCGCGGGAGGCCTGGCTCGCAACCGAGACGGCGGCCAGGAGCGAGCAATGATCCTGCTGAGCGCGGCCGCGCTTCTCCTGGGGACCGCGGCCGCCGCCGACGCCCCGGCTTGGATGAGCTATTCTCCGCCCTCGCGCGCGTTCTCCTGCGAGATCAGGGCCTGGGGCTGGTCGACTTGGGAGGAGCGATCCGTGCGCGGGATATCCACGCATCTGCTCGGACCGAAAGCCGCCGGCCCGATCCGGCCCGCGTACCACATCCATCACTTCGAGAAGAACACTCCCGGCTACGCGCCCATCTCGCAGACGCTCAGGCACGCCCGCGAGAAGGAGCCCGCTTCCCGAAGGGAGAGCACCTCCTTGGTGTCGTGGAGGGTGTCCCGCAAGGCCGCGAAGGTCTTCGAAGTCCGCGAATGGCGGCTCTTCCCCGCCGACACCCTGCCGGCCATGGAGGTCCCCCTCCACCACTTCTACGCCTTCGTGCCGGTGAGCGAGAGCGATTACTTCATCATCAAGCTCACGGTCTCGGAGGAAGACCTCCACGAGTTCCGCTCCGAGTTCCGCCGCTTCCTCGAGTCCTTCCATATATTCGGATATTGATCCCGACGCCGGAATAAAACGCAGGGACCGATGGGAACCATCTCCCCGTTTCCCGTGGAGGGGGGCCCCGACGTCTTGGGGGGAACTCCGAGTTCCAAAGGGGCGGGAGAAGGGGAGATGGTTCAGCGGCGGTCCCGCAGCCTACGCAGGTGTTATTTTTCCGAGTATCCGCGCTCCGCGCGCTCCGGTAGCCTTGGGGCAGTGGTTGATGCGGCCCTCGATGGCCAGCGCGGCCATCAGAGCCATGGCCGCGGGCTCCTTGGCCAGGAGCGCGATGCCGAAATCCGAGATGATCCGCACCGGCAACGAATGGAGGAGCCGGCGCAGATACGAGACCAGGGCGCAGTTGAGGCTCCCCCCTCCGCTGAGCACCGCCTCGCGGACGCGGACCCGGGGGAACACGAAGCGCCGGTAGGCGTCGGCGATGGTCAGCGCCGTGAAATAGGTCACCGTCGCCATGAGGTCCTCAGGCCTCTTCCCTCGCGCAGGGAAATGCCGGGCGAGGAAACCCGCGCCGAACTGAGAGCGGTCCAGGCTCTTGGGCGGACGCCGGAAGAAGAAGGGCAGTCTCAGCAAGTCCCCGGCCCGCGTCTCATCGGGCCTGCCCCTCAGAGCCAAAGCCCCGCCCCGGTCATAGGCCAGGCGCCCGCCGCTGAGCCTGCGCGCGGCCAGGTCCATGAGACAGTTGCCCGGGCCGGTATCGAAACCGAAGGTCTCGACGCCGCGTCCGGCCAGGGAGGCGTTGGCGATGCCCCCGATGTTCTGCAGGACGCGAGGGGGACCCGCGCCGAAGACGAACTCGTCGAAGAACGGGATGAGCGGGGCCCCCTCCCCGCCCGCCGCCATGTCGCGGGGCCGGAAATCCGAAACGACCGGGACGCCCAGTTCCTCGGCCAGGAAAGAGGGCTCTCCGAGCTGGAGCGTGGAGGGGCTCGGCCCCGAGGGGAGATGGATGACGGTCTGACCGTGGGAACCCGCCACGCGCAGGCGCCCGCCAAGACGCCGTCCCTTGAGGAAGCGCCTGGCCGCGGCCGCGAAGGTCCGCCCCAGCTCGAAGTTCAAAGAAGAGAGCTCTACCGCGCGGGCCTCGCCCGCGCGCAGGATGCGCTCGCGCAGGCCGCGCGGATAGGGGAAGGTGTCGTCGGCGAGCACGCGCAGGGCGCCCCCCTCCACGCGGACCAGGGCGACGCTCACTCCGTCAGCGGAGGTGCCGGACATGAGGCCGAGGGCGAGCATTTACCCACCCTTCATGGCGCGACCGAGGAGAGGGAGGGAGATATCGAGCCGGGCGGCGGTGTCGAAATGCCCCCCGGGATGCTCCTCGTAGCGGTGGGGGACGCCCAAAGCCTTGAGCGTCCGGGAGAAACGCCGGGCGCCCAGGTGGAGCGCGTACTCGTCCTTGGCCCCGCAATCGAGATAGAGCGTCTTGAGCTTCTTGAGGGCCGGGGCGTGGGAGCGGGCCATGGACACCGGATCCTCGCGGAGCCAGCGTTCCCACACCGGCGCGTCCAGCTCTCCGGTCCAGGGGTCGAAGGGCAGGGCGAAGCCCCAAGGACTCTTGGGGTCTGGCGAGTAGCAGGCCGACATCGCGACCATGTTGACTAGGGCATGCGGGAATGCGTCCTTGGCCCGCGCGGCCTTGAACTCGGCCAGGAAACGGTCCACGCGGCCTCCCCAACGGGAGAGCGCGTCCACGCATTTGGGGACCTCCAGGAGGACGCTCGCCTCGAAGCCCATGTCCCCGCTGTGGGACGCCGCGTGCCCGAAGACCTCGGGATGGCGCATGGCGAGCCTCAGGGCCCCATAGCCTCCGCTCGACTTGCCCAGCACCCCTCTGTGCGCGGTGCGGTAACGCGAGTCCAGGTACGGCACCAATTCCTGGACCAGGTGGGTCTCATAGAGGCCCACGGCGGGAGAGTCCATGTATTGGCTCCCTCCGTAGAGGGTGAAGCAGTCGGGGATGACGAGGATCATCGGCGGCGCCTTGCCGCTCCCGATGAGGCGGTCGAGGCGCTCGATGGGGTTCTCCTTCCAGGGATGCTCGGCCGAGGCGGAGCGCGCGGTGCCGGAGAACCCCGGCAGGTAGTAGAGCACGGGGAAAGGGCGCAGGGGTTTGCGGAAGTACTGCGGGGGAAGATAGACCGGCACCTCGCGCAGGCGCGGGTCGCCCAACGGGTTCCCCTTGAGCGCCACGCTGCCGATGGTCTCCAGCACGACCTTGCCTTCCAATCTCATGTCAGCGTCCTCCCCGCGGGAGGATGCTCGTCGCCGGGGCCCGCCGCCCCTTCATCAAGGCGTTCCGCAAGAACCCTCCGCTCGCCTTCAGGCGCGAGCGCGCCTGGGAGGGACCCACGCCCAGGCGGGCCATGAGCACGGCGGCCTTCGCGTCCCACCGCGCTCGCAAGAGCAGGGCGCGGGCGCGCGCCGGACTCACCCGGCCCAGGTCGCAAACGATGCGCACGGCGCGGGCCTTGAGCTTGAGCGAGACGGGCTTGAGGTCCACCATCCAGTGTCCGAACGCCTTCCCCGAGAGGATCATCGCGGCCGTGGTCAGGGCGTTGAGCACCAGCTTGGCCGCGGTGCCCGATTTAAGGCGCGTGGAGCCGCTGAGCACCTCGGGGCCCACCCGGGGGGAGATGATGATCTGCGCGGGCGCGGCCGAGACGCCGGCGTTGGAGGTGACCAGGGTGGTGCGGCATCCCAGCCTCCGGGCCGAGGCGAGCGCCCCCCGGACGAAGGGGGTGATGCCGCTGGCCGCGACCCCGACGACCATGTCGCCGCGCCGGGCGGCGGCCCGGATGCTCCGTCCCCCCTCGCGCGCGTCATCCTCCGCGCCTTCCTTGGAACGGAAGACCGCGCTCCTTCCGCCGGCCATGACCGCGCGGACCAGCCCCGGAGGGATGCCGAAGGTCGGCGGACACTCCGCCGCCTCCAGCACTCCCAGCCTGCCGCTGGTGCCCGCTCCGACGAAGAGGAGCCTCCCTCCCGAGCGGAGGCAGGAGACCGCCGCGTCCACGGCCCGGGCGATGTCGGTGCTGCATGCCTTCACGGCGGCCGGGACCCGCGCGTCCTCGCGGCAGATGACGCGCAGGATGCCCCGCGCGTCCAGGGTGTCTATGTCCCGGGAGGCCGGGTTGTGCCGTTCGGTGGGAAGCCTGCGGTAGGAAGCGGCGCGCATCTACTCGAGATCGTCGGCCTGCTTCTTCTTGTCCTTGCCGTAGAGGGAGTCCAGCTCGTCCTCGGGCGGGAGCTCCCCCTCGGAAGGCGTGTCGAGGGGACTGCGGACCTCCGCGTCCGCGGCGTCGGAGGACACCGCGACCTCCTCCTCGAGCGACCGGACCGGCTCGTCGATCCAGTCCAGGATCTTGCCGGAGATCTCCTTGTCGGCCGCCAGGATCTTCGTCCCGTGGCGGAGGGGGACCTTGAGGATGGCCACCTTCTCCTCGCCCAGGTTCTGGCGCGCGATGCTCGAAAGGAGCCCCGTCGCGATGCCGGAATTGCGGTCGTCGTCGGCCACGACGAAAAGAAGCGGCCTGTCCTTGAATTGGCGCATGGCGTTGACGGTGAGCACCTCCCGGTAGCTGAGCCCGGCCGAGAGCAGGAAGACCAGGGGGATCTCCTTGTGGACCGCGGCGTATTTGAGCGCCAGGCTCGAGCCCACGTCCGCCCCGCCCAAGACCACGTCCTCGGGAGCCACCCCCTTGCCTTCGAGGAAGGAGAGCGCGGCGACCAGGTCCTCGCGCATGTTCTCCCACTCGTTGTTCCCCTTGCTCATGCTGAACTTGTTCCACTGGGCCGGCTGGCCCTCCGGGGCGTTCTGGCTCTGCCCATGGCCGCGGAAGTCGACGGCCAGGAAGCCGAAACCGCGTTTGATCGCGGCGGCCGCGAGCGGATGCCAGTCCTGCCTGCGCGCGCCCACGTCATGGAGGAGCACGAGAGTCGGCCGTTCCGGCTCGGCCGGACGGTAGTTGGCGGTCAGCGTCCAGCCGTCGCGGGTCTGGAGGCTCACCTCCTCCCCCGGGAGACTGCGGATCTTGCGCTTCTTGGCGGCGGGCGGCTGGGCCGCCTCCTTGGCGGCGCTCCCCGCGGCAGGCTTGGCCGCCTCGGCGGCCCCTTTCTTGTCGGCCGCGCGGGCGGCGGGGAGGAGGGCCGCGGAAACGGCCAGGAATAAAAAGAGGGGCAAACCGGGCCGGCTCATTCGCCGGCCAACTCCTCCGGCTTGAACCATAACCGGACCTCGCGCTCGGCGTCCTGGAGATTCCCCGAGGCGTGGATCACGTTCTCGAACTGGCCCTGGGTGGTGACGCGGCCGAAGCTCCCGCGGATGGTGCCGCCTTCCGCGGCCTCCGGGTTGGTGGCGCCCGCGACCTTGCGGGCGAGGGCCACGGCCCCTTCCCCCTCGTAGACGAGGGCCAGGATGCGGCTCTTGGGGATGGCGTGGAACTCCCCGCGGATGTAGCGGATGAGGTTCTCGAAGAACGGTTTATCGCGCAGGTCGCGGTAATGCTCGCGGGCAAGCTCCTCGCTCACGGGCACGACCTTGGCGGCGATAAGCGAGAGGCCGGCCGAGTCCAGGCGGTCCATGGCGAGTCCCGTGAGCCTGCGCTTGGCTCCATCGGGCTTGACGAGGATGAGGGTGCGTTCGATGGCCATATTCGATGTGTCTCCTATGGGGCGCGGGTCTAAGCCGTCATTCTATAATTGGCAGGGCCTCCCCGCAAGCCGAAGGGACTTCCCCCGTTCCTCCAGCATGGAGCCTGCCGGATTGGCTCGTGCCGGACATTCGGCCCGCCCGGCAATCACCGCCGCGAAGGCGTCATCTCCCCGCAGGCGCCTTCGATGATGGCCGTCAACTCCTTGAGGGAGACGCGCGCGCGGGGGTCGGGGTCCAGGGCGCGGTGGATGAGCAGGTCGATGGAGGGAGGCAGGCCGGGCACCAGCGAGCCGACCTTGGCGAAAGCCCTGGTGGTTTTCGCTTGCGTGCTCGCCGCGGGGAAGGGGATCATGCCGGAAATAAGCTCGTACAACGACACCCCAAGCCCCCAGACATCCGCCTGCGGGCCTCCTCTTCCCTCCGGCGCGTCGTAGGCCTTCAGGGCGAGCCCGGCCGGGTCGAGCACGAACACGAACGG
>CAYWAR010000133.1:0-6837 GCA_964455765.1 uncultured Elusimicrobia bacterium | reverse complement strand
GCGACGCGCTTGGCCAAGTCCTTGGCCTTTCCTACGTAGAGCACGCTCATGGCCGCGTCCCGCATGATGTAGACGCCGCACGCGTGCGGCACGCCCCGGCGGACCGCCAAGTCCGCCGCCGTCATCTCAGCTCGCGCATCTTGACCCGCGCCAGGACGCGGGGGATGTCCCTCTTTCGGAAGACCCCCGCTCCCGGCACCTTGGCGCTGGCCGTGGCCAGCGCCGCGGCGAAGGCCAGGCCGCGGGTCTTGGGCCAGCCGCGCAGGCGCGCGTGCGTCAAGGCGGCCAAGAAGGTGTCTCCGCAGCCGATCGGGGTGGCGATCGGGACGGCGGGGGCTTGGACGCTCAGGCGCAGGCCCGGCTCGGCCGAGACCGCGCCTTCCGAGCCCAAGGTGATCACCGCCTCGCGCGCACCGCGCCGAAGCAGGCGCGCGAGCGTCCCTCCCAGGTCCGCTTTCCCCGTCGGAAGGTCCAGGGAGGCCGTTTCCTCGCGGTTGAGCTTCACGAGGTCGGGTCCGGCACTCAACGCCGGGCCCAGGGCCGGGGCGCTCGTATCCAGGAAAACGGTCCTTCCGGCCTTCTTCGCCAGGAGGATCAGTCGTGCGTAAGCGCCGGGGGGGAGCCCCAGGGGCAGGCTCCCCGAGAGCACGACGATGCCGGCCTTCGGGAGAAGGGCCCGGTACGCCTTCTCCAGACGCTCGAAGTCCGCGGCCCGCACGAGGGGTCCGGGCTCGTTGAACTCCGTGGGGTCGCTCCCCCCGTCCAGGAGCCTGATCCACCGGGCCGCGATGCGCTCGCGGCGCACGCCGTCCTCGATGAAGCGGCCGCTATGGCCCGCGGTGAAGCCCAGGAGGAAGGGGTCCTCGCCAAGGGAACGCAGGGCCCTGGCGACGTTGACGCCCTTGCCGCCGGGCAGGGCCAGGAAGCTCGCAATCCGGTTGCGGCGGCCGGGAGAGAGGCGGCGCACGGTGACCGTCTTGTCCACCGCCGCGTTGAGGCATAGGACGAGGATCATCTCGCCAATTATACTGTTTACGGCCGGGATTGACCGTCCTCGACGGAAAGGCTATACTCCTCTTCGGACGCACACATAGGAGCGACGCTTTATGGCAAAACTGAAGACCGGACGGCACACCAGCGGGATCAAGACCCATCGTCAATCGCTGAGGAGGGCCGTGCGCAATCGTGCGCTCAAGAAGACCCTCCGTCTCGAGACCAAGGGCCTCCTGGCCGCCGCCGGATCGAAGGATGCGCCGAAGGTCCAGGAACTGCTCAAGAGCGTCTCCTCGGCCTTCGACAAGGCGGCCAAGGGCAATACCATCCATTGGAAGACGGCCGCCCGCAAGAAGTCCCGTCTGGCCGCGCAGGCGCGTAAGCTCCTCGCCGCGACTCCCGCTTCCTAATAAACGACGGCCCTTACCTGCAGATCCTGAGCGTCAGCCGCTCCAGTTCTATTCCCGGGTCCAGCCAGGACTTGGATTTAAGCGCTACCTCGGCCTCCAGGCAGGCGCGCAGGCAAGCCGCCAAGCGGGCCTCCCCCAGCTTTCCGACTTCGCGCAGGAAATGAGGCAAGAAGGACGGATGCAGGCGCAATTCGCGGCCGATCTGGTCCTGCGGCAGGCCGGCTTTGAGCAGCCGCTTGGCCTTCAACTGACGGTTGAGGATGTTGACGATCTTGGGGAGTATCGTGAAATGTCCCGCGTCCTCCTCGAGCATCCGCCGCAGGAGCGCGATCGATTTCGCCGCGTCCCTGCGCTCGAGGGCGTTCTGGAACTCGAAGGGACCCGTGTCCCGGCGATAGCCCAGGCAGGCCTGAACCTCCCCGACCTGGGCTTCCTTCCTGCCCCGGAGGAAGAGGCGCAGCTTCTCTAGTTCGCCCCCGAGTATGCCCCATTCCGTCCCGGATTCCTGCACCATGGCCTGGGCGCCCTCCTCGGAGAGCTCGAAGCCGAACGCTTTGGCTTGGGAGCGCAGGCGGGAGGCGGCTTCCTCCGGGTTGAGGGGACCGAAGACCATCAGGCCGCCCAGGCGGGCGGCCGCGGAGACGACGGGGTCCTTAAAGTCGGCCTTCCGCTCCGGAGAGAGGAGCGCCAGGGTGGTGCTCACCAGAGGCTCAGCCAGGTACTGGGCCAAGACGCGGCGGCCGGACGCGCCGAGCCGGAGGTCCCGGCTGAGAACGAGCCTGCGCTCCGAGAACATGGGGGGCGTCAGGCAGGCCGAGACGATCTCGGCCGCCTGGGACTCCGAGTTCCCCGCGAATTCGCTCAGGTTGAAATCATCGACCCTGAGCGCGGCCTTGAGCGCGGCCATGGCCGCGCTCTTGGCCGCCGTGTCCTCGCCGAGCATCAGATAGACGGGCCGGAAGCTATTCTTGGTCCATTCCTGGCGGGCCGTTTCCGTTGAAAGTTCCCGGCCGCTCATGGCGCAGGGGTCAGTAGGGGTTGGGGTTGAACGGAGAGGTGGGGAGTTTGGGGGCTTCCTGCCCCGGCGGGGCGTCCCCGGTGATCTGGCGCTGGGAGGCTCCCGTGACCGCGCCGAAGCCCTCGACGGTGCGCTTGACCAGGACGCGGGCGAGCACGTCCCAGACCAGCTCGCGCGCCTGCTCCTCGGTGATCCCGCCCTTGAGCGTGGAGGCGGTGAAGGACTGGATTCCCTCCAGGTTGGGCTCGGACCAGAGGATGGTGTTGGTGGTCCGGTCCACGAAATCGAGGTTCGCCAGCACGATGAGCTTGTAGGCCGTGGGCGTGAGCACCGAGTCGTACTGCGTCGGGGTCAGGATGTAGCGCTTGAGCGTGACGAGGACCAGGCCGTCGGCGTTCGATTCCGGGACGAGGGGATAGCGGCCGTCGCGCAGGAACTCGTCGCGGATGCGCAGGGTGAGCTTGTCCTCCAGGCCGAACTGCTGGGTCTTGTTGATGACCGGGCGGATGGCGATGCGGCTGATGTGCTGGGGAAGTATCTGCGGCGTCGGCCGATAGGCGACGTCGTCGCCTGCACAAGCCGCCGCGCCCAAAAGCAGCGCGGGCGCGGCCGTTCTCAATAAGAGTTTCCTTATCGACCCTTTGGCTCGCGTGGCTCTCATCTGCCCCTTCATTTTACCACGATATTGACCAGCCGGTTGGGCACCACGATGACTTTGACCACTTTCTTCCCCTCCAGGGTCTCGCGGACCTTGGGCCGGACCAGGGCCAGTTCCCGGCCCGCGCTTTCCGGGGAATCCGTCGGCGCCGAGATGCGGTCGCGCGCCTTGCCGTTGACCTGGACGACGAGCTCGACTTCCTCGTCCTTGAGCCGGCTCGGGTCGTAGTCGGGCCAGGGCGCCAGGGAGAGGAACGGCTCCTTTCCCAGGCGCTCCCAGAGCTCCTCGCTCAGGTGCGGGGCGAAAGGGTTGAGCAGGGAGAGGAAGGCCTCGGCGTCCGCGCGCGCGGGGGGCTTCTGGGAGGATATCTCGTTGAGGTAGATGTCCAGGGCCGAGATGGCGGTGTTGAAGCGGAAAGCCTCGATGTCCGAGCCCACCTTCTCGATGGTGCGGTGGCGCAGGGAGAGCAG
Source organism: uncultured Elusimicrobia bacterium (assembly GCA_964455765.1). Classification (GTDB taxonomy): domain Bacteria; phylum Elusimicrobiota; class Elusimicrobia; order UBA1565; family UBA1565; genus CAYHRV01. The sequence continues at coordinate 3,288 of CAYWAR010000133.1, read as the reverse complement.
GCCCTCGCCCGCGGCGAGGGCCTGGGCGTCCTTGAAGAGCAGCCAAACCCTGCGCAGGAAGCGCACCCGGCCCATGATGTCCTTCATGTCCCAGGGCTTGGAGTCGGCGAAGGGCCCCATGAACATCTCATAGAGCCGGAACACGTCCGCGCCGTAGCGCGAGACGATGTCGTCGGGGTTGACCACGTTCTTCTTGGACTTGGACATCTTCTCGACCTGGGCGGAGAGCTCTTCTCCCTCTTCCCGCAGGATGGCCTTCCCGTCGTCGGTGAACGCGATCTTGTCGTAGCCGTGGTAGACGCCCTTGGAGTCGCGGTAGGAGAAGGAGAGTATCATGCCCTGGTGGCGCAGCTTCTTGAAGGGCTCCGTTGTGGAGACCAGGCCCGCGTCATGGAGCACCTTGTGCCAGAAGCGCGCGTAGAGCAGGTGGAGCACGGCGTGCTCCGAGCCGCCGACATAGCAGTCGACGGGCATCCACGCCCGCTCCTGGTCGGAGGACCAGGAGCGCGTCGTATTTCTGGGGTCCGTGAACCTCAGGTAATACCAGCAGCTCCCGGCCCATTGCGGCATGGTGTTGGTCTCGCGCTTGGCCGGGCCTTGGCAGGCCGGGCAATGGGTGTTGACCCAACTGCCGATGGCGGCCAGGGGGGATTCGCCGGTGCCCGTGGGCTTGTAGTGGCGCACGTCCGGCAGAAGCACGGGGAGCTTGTCCTCGGGCACGGGAACTATCTTGCACGTGGGGCAATGCACCACGGGGATGGGCTCGCCCCAGTAGCGCTGCCGGGAGAAGAGCCAGTCGCGCAGGCGGAAGGTGGTCTTGCGCCGGCCCAGGCCGCGCTTCTCGAGCGACTCGATCATCGCCTCCTTGGCCTGGGGCGTGGGCAGGCCTTCGATGGGGGGGGAGTCCACGGCGGTCCCCTCGCCGGTGAAGGCTTTCTTGGCGAGCAGGTCCGGGTCCGCTTCGCGCGCCCCCGCCGGCGGCTCCACCACCTTGACGATGGGGAGCTCGTACTTCCGGGCGAACTCAAAATCGCGCTCATCGTGGGCCGGCACGGCCATGATGGCCCCGGTGCCATAGGTGGCCAGAACGTAATCGGCCACCCAGACCGGGATGCGCGCCGCGTTGACGGGGTTTACGGCATAGGCCCCGGTGAAGACGCCGGTCTTCTCCTTCTGGAGCTCGGTGCGCTCCATGTCGGATTTGCGGCGCGAGGCCTCGACGTAGGCCTCCACTTCCCTCTGCATGTCCGGGACCGTGATCTTGGAGACCAGCGGATGCTCCGGGGCCAGCACCAGGTAGGTGGCGCCGTAGAGCGTGTCCGGGCGCGTCGTGAACACCGGCACCTCGTGCTTTCGGATGGTGAAGCGGACCTCCGCCCCGTCCGAGCGTCCGATCCAGTTCCTCTGCATGGCCAGGGTGGACTCGGGCCAGTCGAGTTCCTTGAGGTCGTCGAGCAGGCGTTGGGCGTATTGCGTGATGCGCAGGTTCCATTGGCGCATGTTGCGCCGCTCGGTGGTGGTCCCGCAGCGTTCGCAGGAGCCGCCGAAGACCTCCTCGTTGGCGAGCCCGGTCTTGCAGGAGGGGCACCAGTTGATGGGGGTCTCGGCCTCATAAGCCAGGCCCTTCTTGAAGAGCTGGAGGAATATCCACTGCGTCCAGCGGTAGTAGTCCGGGTCCGTGGTGTCCACTTCCCTGTCCCAATCGTAGGAGAAGCCCAGCGCCTGGATCTGCCTTCGGAAATTGGAGATGTTCTTCTGCGTCACCACGCGGGGGTGCACCCCGGTCGAGATGGCGAAATTCTCGGCCGGAAGGCCGAAGGCGTCCCAGCCCATGGGGTGGAGCACGTCGAAGCCCTTCCTGCGCAGGGTGCGGCAGAGTATGTCGGTGGCGGTGTAGCCCTCGGGATGGCCCACATGCAGGCCGTCGGCCGAGGGATAGGGAAACATGTCCAGGCAATAGAACTTCTTGCCCGGCCTGGGGTTCTCCGGGGTCTTGAACGCGCCGGCCTCCAGCCAGCGCTTCTGCCACTTGGGCTCCAACTCGGAATGGGGGATGTTCTCGTCGGGCACGGGAATGGCCGATTATATCAATTCTTGATCCAGAGCCACCGCTTTTCGAGGGACGAAAGCCCATCGCAGAGCGTGGGAAAACCTTGGGCGAGCGCCGAGTCGAGCCCGGCCCCCGCCTTGGAAGCCTGCAGGAACTTTTCGACGCCGGTCCTGCCTCCCACCTCCACCAGATAACGCGCCAGCGAGGCGGATTGGCCGTACCACTGCCGGGTCAGCTGTCCCCCGGGAGAGTAGGACACGAGGTCCGCGAAGGCCATCGGTTCGAGGTGGGAGGAGGAGAGCCAGTCCTCGATCTCGACCTTGTCCTTGGGATAGGCGACCTGCAGCTCCTCATAGACCGCCAGCCCTTCGTTGAACCAGCGGAGCCTCCCCGGGCCGCCCATGTAGTCATGGAATATGAGATGAGCGATCTCATGGGCGAGGGTCCGCGCGAGGGTCGGACCCTCATAGGTGTAGATGGCGTTTCCCACGGCGATGCCCCCGGACCAGGCCGGGGCGCTGGTCTTGCGGTGGAACTCCGAGGCGTCCTGGTAGACGAAGATGGGGTAGAGCCCGCCGGGCTTGAAGGAGAAGAGCCCGGTGTGGGCCATCAGGCGTTCATAGTCCTCCTCGGCCATGGCGGCCAGACTCTTGGAGCGGCCCGCTCCGTACGCCTTGACCAGGAAGCGCGGGCTGGCGTAGGAGCCGCCGCCCCGGCCGAGGTCCTCGAAGGTCCGGGTCAGGTCGCCGGAAGGGTTGTGGGCGATGGGAAGCGATTCCGGGGGAAGTGAGACACAGCCGGATAATCCGAGCAGAAGCGCTCCTGCTCGGATCATCCGGCTCGTGTCCGTTCTGGATGGACGCATCGGCGTTTGCCTGTAATGATAGCAACTAGTTATCATGACTTGGCCATGGCCCGCAGGATACCGGCGTCCGGGATCAACCTCTTCCAGCTCATCTACGTGTTCCAGCGGGAATATACGGAGAGCACCGGGCTCGCCCCGCTGAACCTGTCCCTGGGGAACCCGGACGGGGTGCCGGTGGAGGCCTTGCGCAAGCTCCAGGCGCAGTACGCGGCCGACCCGGGCTATGAGTACCACACCTACGCGGAAGAGAACGACTTGCTCGGTTTCGCGCCCGCCATGGTGGAACTGCACGGCAGGCTGCGCCCGGCCGAGTACCCGAGCCTCAAGGTGATGCCCATTCCGGGCATCAAGACGGCCAGCGCGCTCATCCCCA
>CAYWAR010000132.1:0-6840 GCA_964455765.1 uncultured Elusimicrobia bacterium | reverse complement strand
TTCTTGGTCGCCGACATCGCGGCCGCGGCCGAGGCTTCCGGGCTGAGGCCATCCTCTTTGAAAGCGTCCGGCGGGCTGGCGCGCATGGACTATCTCCTCCAGTTCCAGGCCGACCTGCTCCGCCGTCCCATCGTGCGCCTGCGCGAGAGCGAGGCCACGGCCTTCGGCGCCGCGACGCTAGCGGCCGAGCGGGCGTCTTTGCCCTGGGCCCAGGCCCTGCGCCGGGCCGTGGCGGACAAGGAGTTCTCCCCCCTCATGCCGGAGGCCGAGGCGCGCGGGCTCTCGGGGGCGTGGCGGGTCTTCGTCGAGGGCCAGCGCGAGCTCGCCGCCAAACTGCGGACCGGCGCATAAACGCAGGACCTGTCCTCTTGACGCGATCATATGTATATGCTATTATGTATATTATGAAGCGGACTACGATCATGGTGCCCGAGGATCTGCGCTCGCGCGTCCTGCGCCGAGCCCGGGAACGGGGGATATCCTTCGGCGAAATGGTCCGGGAGTCCCTGTCGGCGGCCTTGGAGGTTCCCGGCAAGAAGCGGGCCCAAGACACGCTGTTGGCCGACACGGCCGTCTACAAAGGCGCCGCCCCCGGCGACCTCTCCCTGCGCCACGACGACCATCTCTACGGCGAAGAGCGGTGATCTTCATCGACACCGGCGCCTTCTTGGCGCGTCATGTGCTCCGTGACAGGAATCATCCGGCCGCATCCGCTGCCTGGGAGCGCCTCGGCGCCCTGGGCCAGAGATGCTTCACCAGCAACTTCGTGCTCGATGAGTCCTTCACTTTACTCGCTCGAAGGGCGGGATATCCTTTCGCCGCCGAGCGCGCCCGCAACATCCTCTCCTCGGCGGCGCTGACCATCCTGCGCCCGGGCCGGGAGGAGGAACTCGCGGCGCTGAGCCTCTTCGAGAAGTATGCGGACCAGGAGGTCAGCTTCACGGACTGCGTGTCCTTCGCGCTGATGCGCAAGGGTAGGATACGGCGGGTGTTCGGCTTCGACCGGCACTTCGAGAGGGCCGGGTTCGAGGTCTGGCCTTGAGATTCCCTTCGGACTTTTTGTGGGGCGCGTCCACCTCCTCCTACCAGATCGAGGGAGGCAACGAGAACTCCGCCCTGGCCGCCTGGGAAAGGAAGAAGGGCTGGGAGCCCTGCGGCAAGGCCGCCGATTCCTGGAGGCTCTGGCAGGAGGACATCCGCTGTCTCGAGCGGCTCAACCTCAAGGCGTACCGTTTCTCCGTGGAATGGTCGCGCGTGGAGCCTTCCCCCGGGGTCTTCGATCAAGCGGCCCTGGCCCGCTACGCGGCCATGGCCGACGCGCTCAAGCGCGCGGGCATACGCCCCATGGCCTGCCTGCACCATTTCTCCGAGCCCGCGTGGCTCTTCCGGGAGAACCCCGCGGGCTGGATGAGCGAGGAAGCGCCCAGGAGGTTCTTGCGCTTCTCGGAACGCGTGGTCGGCGCGCTCAAGGAGTCGGTGCGCGACTGGCTCACCTTCAACGAGCCCATGGTCTGGCTCACCGCGGGCTACGCCCTGGGGCATTTCCCCCCCGGGGTGCGGCGCTTCTGGGACATGGGCCGCCTCTTCCGCGAGCAAGGCCTCTTCCGCCATGTCCTGATGGCCCACCGGGAGGCTTACCACCTCATCCACCGCGAGGTACCGGGCGCGCGGGTGAGCATCGCGCAGAACGTGACCGCGCTGGAGGCGGCCACGGACTCGGCCGCTGACGCCGCGGCGGTGGAGACCTGGGACCATTTCATGCACCGGGAACTGCTCGACGCCATGAAGGCGGAGGGGACGCTGGATTTTTTGGGGATCAACTATTACACTCGCGTCTTCGTGCGCCGCTCCTGGATGCCCTTGGTGCCCTTCCGGGCCTTCGCCGCCCACGCCGAGATCGAGAAGATGCTCGGGCCCTTCCTCTTCCGCCTCCTGGGCGGGCGGCGCGGCGACGGGGTGTTGACGGACATGGGCTGGGAGATAGTCCCCGAAGGTTTCGAGCGCGTCCTGCGCGCCTTCTGGGAGCGCTACCGCCTGCCCATCCTGGTCACCGAGAACGGGACCGCCGATGGGGACGGCTCCCGCCGCGAGAGTTATCTGCGCTCCCACCTGGGTTCCATGCTCTCGGCCATGGAAGCCGGGGTGCCGGTGGAGGGCTACCTCCACTGGAGCCTGATGGACAACTACGAGTGGGGTTCCTACGCGCCCAAGTTCGGGCTCTTCCGGGTGGACCGGGACACCTTCGAGCGCACCCCGGCCGCCGGGGCCGAGTACTACGCCCGAGTCGCCAAGACCGGCGAGCTCTAGTCCCCCGGCGGCCCGGGGCGGTGCTCCTGTCCCCGCACGGCCGTATCTTCCCCGGATGAAATGCGGTCCCTTTAACGGGTCCATACTTTTTCGGAACAAGTAGGGACCCGTTAAAGGTACAGCTTGGGCATCGAGCGGATAGCGGAGGATTGCCTCTTGGGCTCATGGGTCGTTAGACCTAGGTCCATATGGGCCCCCGGACCCCCGTTCTGGGGGCCGAACCCGTCTATTATTAATAAGAAGCCGATGAAAACCTTGAAGCTCCCGGTCCTGATACTGCTCGCGGCTCTCACCGCCTCCCCGGCGCGGTCGATGCCCGTCTACAACGGCGACGACCGCCAGGACCCCTACGAAGTCGAAGACCGGGAGGCGCTCGCCTTGGCCGATTCCACCGTGGCCCTCTTCCCCTCGGACAAGGTCAGCTTCCGCGGGAACCGGGCCATGCTGAAGCCCCGGGCCTTCGGCAAGGAGGCCGGCCTCTGCGAGGGCGAGCGCTTCAGCGAGCAGAGAACCGGCGCGGATTGCTCGGGCGTCCTGGTGGGGCCGGACCTGGTCCTGACCGCGGGACACTGCGTGAGGAACAACACGCTCTGCGCCATGACCTCCTTCGTCTTCGGGTTCGCCCTGAGCGAGGAGGACTCGGCTCTTCGCAGCGTCCCGGCCTCGGAGGTCTACTCCTGCGCCTTCCTGGTCGGCCACGAGGCCGAGGCCAAGGGGGCGGACTGGGCCGTGGTCCGCCTCGACCGGCCCGTGCGGGGACACCGGCCCTTGAAGGTCGAGCGCCGGAAAGTCACCCGGGGGATGCCGCTCATGGTGGTCGGCTATCCCAACGGCCTGCCGGTCAAGCTCGCGGGCGGCGCGCGCGTCACCGACGACACGCCTGAGAAATACTTCAAGACGAACCTCGACACCTTCCAAGGCAATTCCGGGAGCCCGGTCTTCAACGAGCGGACGAAGGGGATCGTGGGCGTGCTGGTCCGGGGCGAGGACGATTTCGAGCTCGTCGACCTCCCCGGGGGCAAGCAGTGCAGGAAGACCCGGCGCTGCGCCGGCGCGGACTGCCGCGGAGAGGATGTCACCCGGGTCTCCCGGTTCGCGGATCTCATCCCCAACGGCATCCAGACCCGCTTCCAGGATTCCGCCTCCGAGAGCTCTTCTTTCTCCGACCTCAGGGACCTGGCCGGAAAGTAGGGGTTCGGTGAGGCTCCATGTCTGTCAGCCGGGCTACGAGTCCTTCCTGGCCAAGGAGTTGGGGGGAGCGGCCGAACGCTCGGGGCCGGGCTGGGTCCTGGGGCCGCGGGGCAAGGGCGAGCTCTGCTTCGCCCACCTCTCCTTGACTTCTCCCCAGGAGTTCGCCGGCGCCTCGGTCAACGCGCTCGCCGGCGCGGTCGCGGATTTCTTCACGCAGTCGGCCAAGGGGGAGCGCTTCGAGGGTCCCTGGCCCTTCTGCCTGGAGTCGGCCGGTCTCCCGGGCTTGGCCTGCAGGGCCAAGACCGTCGAGGATGAGGCCTTCGCCAAGATACGCTCGAGGATGGCGCGCGTGGCCAAGCTGGCGGCGCCGGGCCGTCCCGCCCTTGGAGCGCGGCGCGGCTTGTTCGCCTACCTGCACGGCTTCGACCGGGTCTTCGCGTCCCGGGAAGCCCTGGCCGGCGGACAGCGCCGCATGGCCGATGACCCGCAGGCCCCCTCGCGCTCCTATCTTAAAGTGGAGGAGGCCTACGGCCTGCTGGGGCGCGAGCCGGCCGAGGGCGAGAGCGTGGCCGACCTGGGCGCGGCGCCGGGCGGGTGGAGCTACAGCGCGGCCCGCCGCGGGGCTCGGGTGTGCGCGGTGGATAACGGCCCGCTCAAGGCCGGCGCCCTGCACCCCGCCATCGAGCACCGCGTGGAGGACGCCTTCAAGTTCGTCCCCGGGACTCCGGTCGATTGGCTCTTCTGCGACATGGTCGAGGACCCCGATAGGATACTCGCCTTGACCGAGCGCTGGCTCTCGCAGGGCTGGTGCCGCCGCTTCATCGTGAACCTGAAATTCGGACGCCGCGATCCCTTGCGCCTGCTGGACGCGGCGCAGGGACTGCGCCGCCGCTCTTCGACGCTCAAGGCCCGGCATCTCTTCCACGACCGCGAGGAACTCACCCTGGCGGGCGAAGTCTAACAGATCCGGGGGAGCTGCTCTCCGGTCAGCATGTCCAGGACGCGGTCCACGCCCAGGCGCGTCTTAAGGACCACTTCCCCTCCCCCCCCTGCGACGGACCCGATAAGGGCCGGGCTCCGGCCCGGGGCGGAGCGTTCTAGGGTTTTCAGCGCCAGGTCCGCCTGGGCTTCGGGCACGAAGGCGATGAAGCGGCCCTCGCAGGCCATGTAGAGAGGGTCGAGGCCCAGGAGTTCGCAGGCCGCGGCCACCTCGCGGCGCACGGGCACGGCCTCCTCGGAGACGGCGATGCGCAGGCCCGCGGTCTCGGCGATCTCGTTGAGCGCCGTGGCCAGGCCGCCGCGGGTGAGGTCGCGCAGGCAGTGCGATTCGATGTACTCCGCGCAGTAGAGGAGGCGCCGGAGCTCGCGCGTCCCGGCCGGGACGCGCGTCCCGAAGAGGCCCTCGAGCGCGTGCACGGAGCTCATCTGGTAGGCGACGGGGCAGATGCCGCAGATGCGCGCCGTGATGTCCGGGACCTCGGCGAAGCCCTTGCCGCGCAGGAAGGCCTCGAAGAAGCGGGGAGGCTCGTAGATGCGGAAGCGGAGCTCCTTGAGCTTCCCGCGGCGGATCTTGGCGTAGAGCGAACCCTCGCCCTCCACCCGGGCCAGCGTGTCCACGCGCAGCGTCCGGTCCCGCCGGGAGCTCATCGGGCCCCCGCGTGGACCTTGCGGAAGGGTTCCGCCCAGGCCGTGAAGCCGCGGAAGAGCTCCCGGACCTGCTCGGGCGTGCGCCCCAGCCCTCGATAGAGCGAGACCGCCGAGGCGGTGTTGGGGTCTTCCGAGGGTCCGAAACAGCCGTAGCAGGCGCGGCCGTAGGCCGGGCAGATGGCCCCGCAGCCCGCGTGGGTGAGGGGACCCAGGCAGGGGTGCCCTTGGGTGACCAGGACGCAGGGCGTCCCTCGGCGCTTGCAGTCGATGCAGACCGAGTGCGAGCGCACGCTGGGCCGCGCGCCTTGCAGGGCCGCGCGCAGGACCTCGAGGAGCTGGAGCTTGTCGACCGGACAGCCGCGCAGTTCGACGTCCACTTTCACGTGCTCGGAGATGGGGGTGGAGGAGGCGAGCGTGTCGATGTAGGAGGGCTCGGGGTAGACGCAGCGGATGAATTCGTTCACGTCCTTGGAATTGCGCAGGGCCTGGATGCCGCCCGCCGTGGCGCAGGCGCCGAGCGTGACGAGTAGGCGGCTGCGCTTGCGGACCTGGCGGATGCGCTTGGCGTCGGAGCGGGTGGTGATGCTGCCTTCCACCAGGGAGATGTCGAAGTCTCCGCGCAGGGGCTTGCGCGTGGCTTCCGGGAAATAGGCGATCTCCACGGCTTGAGCGGCGGCGAGCAGGTGGTCCTCGGCGTCGAGGAGCGAGAGCTGGCAGCCGTCGCAGGAGGCGAATTTCCAGACCGCGAGGCGGGGGAGCGGAGCCATCACGCCTCCCTCAGGGCTAGGCGGTCCCGGACCCGGGAATACGGGAGCACCGGGCCGTCCTTGCAGATGAAATCGGGGCCGTATTGGCAATGGCCGCAGAAGCCGACGGCGCATTTCATGTTGCGTTCCATGGAGACGAAGACGCGGGAGGGGTCGAACTCCAGGCGCTCCAGCTCCTGGGCCGCGAAGCGCAGCATGACCTCGGGCCCGCAGAGGAAGGCGGTGCTCCGCCCCGGCTCGAGGCCCGCTCCGTGGAGCAGGGTGGTGACCACGCCGACGCGCCCCTTCCAGCCCCGTTCGGAGCGGTCCACGGTGACGCCGACCTCGATGTCGAGGCGGGAGCGCCATTGCTCGAGCTCCTTGCGGTAGAGCAGTTCGGCCGGGCTGCGCGCCCCTTAGAGCAGGAAGACCTTTCCGTAGCGTTCGCGCCGCTCCAGGACGGACTCCACGGCGGGCCGCAGGGGGGCCAGGCCGATGCCTCCGGCGAGGAGGAGCAAATCCCCCCCTTCCGCCTCCTTGAGCGGCCAGCCGCGGCCGAAGGGGCCGCGCAGGCCCAGCGGAGCCTTCGGCTCGAGGCGGCAGAGGCCCGAGCTCACGGGGCCGACGGAGCGGATCGTGTGCGCCACCGCGCCCGGGTGGGCGGTGAGGGTGCTGATGGAGATAGGGACCTCGCCCACCCCGGGAAGATAGAGCATGTTGAACTGCCCGGGGGAGAAGGGGAAAGGATGAGACGGCCCCTCCGGCGACAATTCCAAGGTGAAGGTGTCCGCGGTCTCCTTGCGCCGGGACCTCACCCGGAACGGGAGGGGAAGCATGGGGTGCATGTCAGGCGCCCGCTCCGTAGAGGTCCAGGAGCTGTAATCGCGTCGCCTCCAGGCGGCGGGAGACGACCGCGGCGAAGCGGCGCAGGAGCTCGTAGCCGAGCTCA
>CAYWAR010000131.1:0-6845 GCA_964455765.1 uncultured Elusimicrobia bacterium | reverse complement strand
TCCCATTCCGAACACGGCAGTTAAGCCTGCCAGGGCCGATGGTACTAACGCCCAATCCGGCGTTGGGAGAGTAGGTCGCTGCCGGCCTCGTCGACTCCTTGGTGACCGAAGCGTCCGCGGCCGGACGCGAGGAAATGGTTGAGGCAAACAGCCGAAACCGCGGTCGAAATCTATGAAAAAGTCGTTGAAACGAGGGCTTTTAGCCCTGGTTGCCCTTTCGGGGATATCCGGGTCCGCATGGGCTCAGGCGCTGGGGACCTCGTCGGCTCAGCTCAAGGCTGGGTCATGGAAGGCCTTGGTTTATTACCAGGGCGTCCAGGACCAGGCGTTGAACTTTGCGGTGACAGGATCGGGGGTGTGCACGGGTCCATCGACCATCACCGTCGTTTCTTTTCCCTGCGGCTCCACCGGGGAAACGAAGGCGGAGGGCTCCGGCGGGGCCGTTCTGCTCAAGTTGATCTTTCAGCCGCACGAGGGGTTCCAGTATTACCTCTCCGCGGGGGCCGGGGACTACTCCCTGCGAGTCGCGTCGGTGAGCGTGGTCAACTCGCTGACGGGCGACCGCCCGGGGTTCCTCTACGGGGCGGGCGCGCGGGCGGTGTTGGTGCCGGACACGCTTTCCGCCCCCGGGTTCGCCCTGGACGCGAGTCTGTCGTGGCAGAGGTATTACTTTAACGAGCTCCAGCCCGGACGCACCGCGGCTCAGACGCAGATAGACCAGAGGCTGGACTTGATGCAGACGCAGGTGGCGGTGGAGACGGGGCATCTTTTCAAGCCGTTGGGCTGGAGCGTCGGAGTGGAGCCCTACGGCGGCGTGAAGTGGGTCCGCTCCCAGGCCTGGCTCAAGGACTTGGCCGGCGGCGGACGGGTCGGCGGGATGAAGGACGCGGTGACGCCGTTCTTGGGCGTGGAACTGCCGATATACGAGAAGGAGGGGTTATTCGCGGAGGCGTCCTTCCTCGGAGGGATTCAGTACGCGGCCGGGCTGAACATAAGGTTCAAGTGATATGAAACAGACAAAAACACAGAAGAAAGAAGCGTCGAAGACTTTGGCGGAGACCCTCAAAGAGGCTCCCTACATCTATTTCACCGAGTACCAGGGGCTCAAGTTCCAGGAGCTGGCGAGCCTGCGCTCCAAGCTCAAGCCGCTCAAGTGCGGCTACAAGGTGGTCAAGAACTCCATCTTGGACCATGCGCTCCGGCAGGCCGGTGTCTCGGCCGCCGACGCCAAGCTCTTCGCCGGACCCAACGCCGTGCTCATCCCCAAGGGGGACGACCGAGGGATAGCCCGAGGAAGTGCCGCCTCCGCGGTCCTGGTGGCGGCCGATCCGGTGGGGGCGGCCAAGGTCTTGGCCCAGTTCGCCAAGGAGTTTCCGGCGCTCAAGATCAAGGCGGGCTACGTGGACGCGAAGTGGATGGGTCCCGTGGACTGCGAGAAGCTCTCGAAGCTCGGTTCGAGGCCCCAGCTCTTGGCCCAGTTGGCCGGGGTGCTGTACTCCACGACGAGCCGGAGCGCGGCGGTGCTGGCCGCGCCGATCCGGGATTTCGTGCTGGTCCTCCAGGCGTTGGAGGAGAAGAGGAAAACCGCGCCGGCGGCCGCGTAAGAGCCGCTGATAGCACCGGCCGGGCGGCCGGGATAAACCCGCGGAGCCTCCGCGGGGCTATCCAACAGAAAGGGAGATAACGAAATGACGACCGCGACGAAGCTGGGAAAAGACGAGATCGTAGAGGCGATCTCGGGCCTCACCGTTCTGGAGCTCTCCGAGCTCGTGAAGGCCGTTGAGGAGAAGTTTGGCGTGAAGGCCGCCGCCGTGGGCATCGCCGCCGCGCCCGCCGCGGGCGGAGCCGCCGCCGGGGCCGCCCCCGCCGAGGAAAAGACGGATTTCACCGTGGTCCTTGCGGCCAGCGGGGACAAGAAGATCCAGGTCATCAAGGTCGTGCGCGAACTCACCGGGCTCGGGCTCAAGGAAGCCAAGGACCTCGTCGAGGGAGCGCCCAAGACCCTCAAGGACGGCGTGCCGAAGGCGCAGGCCGAGGATTGGAAGAAGAAGCTGGCGGAAGCCGGCGCGACGGTCGAATTGAAATAGGCTCAGAGCACCACTGGGCGCCCCGACGCCGGCCGCGAGGCCGGAGCCGGGGCGGCCGTTGTTGTAGACGGGCGATCGGTGAAGTCGGCGGGAGAGTGAATGAATCAGATCAACTTCTCTAAGATCCCTCAGGTCCAAGAGCTGCCGGACCTGTTGGAGATGCAGAAGCGGTCGTTCGCGGATTTCCTGCAGGAGGACGCTTCCCCCCCCGAGCGCAAGCTCATGGGCCTGCAGGCCGCGTTCATGGACGTCTTCCCGATAGAGTCGGCCGACTGCAGCATGGTGTTGGACTTCGTCCGCTATAAGTTCGGCCCCACCCGCTACACGAGCGCGGAAGAGGCGCGCGGGCACGACGCGTCCTTCGCGACCTCCTTGAGGGCGATCCTGAGGCTCTCCTCCCGCCAGCCCTCCGGCAAGCTCAAGCAGATCATCGAGCAGGAAGTGACGCTCTGCGACATCCCGCTCATGACGGAGAACGCCTCCTTCATCATCAACGGCGCCGAGCGCGTAGTCGTCAGCCAGCTCCACCGGTCCCCGGGCATCGTGTTCGAGGAAGATGAGGAGAAGAAGATCTCGTCTTTGGGCCGCAAGCTCTATTTCGCCCGAATCATCCCCTACCGGGGAGCCTGGGTCGAGTTCGAGTTCGACCTCAACAACGCCCTCTACGTGCGCATCGACCGCAAGAAGAAGTTCCCAGCCACCTCGTTTTTGAGGGCCTGCGGGATCGAGACCGACGCGGAGATCCTGCAGATCTTCTACGCCTGCGAGGAGGCGAAAGTCTCCCACGACACCGCCGACCAGATACTACGGCGCATCTGCGCGGAGGACGTGGTCGACAAGGCGACCGGCGAGGTGCTCCTGGAGACCCGGCACCCCGTCACCCATGAGTCCATCAAGCGGATGCTGGAGCGGGGGATCTCCAAGGTCAAGCTCCTCTCCGGGAACCCGGAGAAAGAGGATCCCACCATCTGGGAGACCCTGCGCAAGGACCCCTATAAGAGCGCCAAGGAGGCCCAGCAGGAGATCTACAAGAAGCTCAGGGGCCAGGAGTTCATCGTCCCCGGCCAGGCGGAGCAGTACCTCGACAACCTGGTCTTCAAGAATCTGCGCAAGTACGACACCTCCTTGGTCGGCCGCTACAAGATCGCCAAGAAGCTGGGCCTGCTCCAGCAGGTCCTCGCCTCCCGCAAGGACCTGCGCTTCGAGGTGCCCTCCGAGAGGCGGCGCACCCTGACCCCGGAAGACCTGGTCGTCACCATCCAGTATCTCATCCTCCTCAACAACGGCGCCAGCCTGTTCGAGGCGGAGGGGAAGACCTGCAAGGTGGAGATCGACGACATCGACCATCTGGGCAACCGCCGCGTGCGCGGCGTGGGCGAGCTCCTGGAGAACCAGATCCGGGTAGGCCTGGCCCAGATGGCGCGCGTCATCCGGGACCGCATGAGCGTTCAGGACAAGGCGCAGTTGACCCCCCGCACCCTCCTCAACACCGCGCCGCTGGTGGGCATCCTGCGCAAGTTCTTCGGCACTTCCCAGCTCTCCCAGTTCATGGACCAGATCAATCCGTTGGCCGAGCTCACCCACAAGCGGCGGCTCTCGGCCTTGGGCCCGGGCGGCCTCAACCGCAAGCGCGCGGGCTTCGAGGTGCGCGACGTGCACCACACGCACTACGGGCGCATCTGCCCCATCGAGACGCCCGAAGGGCCCAACATCGGCCTCATCACCTCGCTGGCCTGCCTGGCCCGGGTCAACCGCTACGGCCTCATCGAGTCCCCTTACCGCAAAGCGGGCAAGGGGAAGCTCACCGGAGAGGTGGACTATCTCGCCGCCGACATGGAGGATGAGCACACGGTGGCGCAGGCCAATTCCGCCATCGAGCGTGACCGATTCATCGGGGACGCGGTGGCCTGCCGGCGCAAGGGAGATTTCCCCGTGGTCGACCCCATGAAGGTCGACTACATGGACGTCTCGCCCCTGCAGATCGTCTCGGTGTCCGCCGCGCTCATCCCCTTCCTGGAGCATGACGACGCCAACCGCGCGCTCATGGGCTCGAACATGCAGAGGCAGGCCGTGCCCCTCCTGGTGGGCGAACCGCCCCTGGTGGCCACGGGCATCGAGCATCGGGTGGCCCAGGACTCGGGCGCCTGCATCCTGGCCAAGCGCGCCGGGCGCGTGATTTATTCCACCGGGAACATCATTGCGGTGTCCGCCGACGGCGGCAAGGATTCCGACGTCGACATCTACGAGCTCAAGAAGTACCAGCGCTCCAACCAGGACACCTGCGTCAACCAGACCCCCGTGGCGGAGTCCGGCGCCCGGGTGCCCAAGGGCGCCGTGCTGGCCGACGGCCCCGCGACCAAGGACGGACAGCTCGCCCTGGGGAAGAACCTCCTGGTGGGATTCATGCCCTGGGAGGGCTACAACTTCGAGGACGCGATTCTCGTCTCCGAAAAGCTGGTCAAGGAGGACGTCTTCACCTCGGTCCACATCTCCGAATTCGCCATCGAGGCGCGCGACACGAAGCTCGGCCCCGAGGAGATCACGCGCGACATCCCGAACGTGAGCGCCGACGCCCTGGAGCACCTCGACGAGAACGGCATCGTCATCCCCTCGACCAACGTGCGCCCCGGGGACATCCTGGTGGGAAAAGTGACTCCCAAGGGAGAGCAGCAGCTCACCCCGGAAGAGAGGCTGCTCAAGGTCATCTTCGGCAAGAAGGCCGAGGACGTCCAGGACGCCTCCCTGCGCGTGCCCCCCGGCGTGACCGGGAAGGTCATTGGCGTGCGCATCTTCGTGCGCCGGGAGAAGCTCTCGAAGTCCGATGAGAAGCGGCGCATGGCCGAGATCGACGACCGGCTCGAGAGCGCGCTGGCCATATTGAAGCAGTATAAGACGGAGCAGGCCGCCGATCCCAAGGGCCGCAAGAAGGACGACGCCGACCGGCTGACCGGCTTCTTCAAGATCATGGAGAAGAAGCTCCGCGACGACGCGGCCCGGGAGAAGGAGAATCTCAAGCAGGGCGACGACCTTCCGGTGACCGTCAACAAGGTGGTCAAGGTCTACGTGGCCTCCAAGCGCAAGCTGCAGGCGGGAGACAAGCTCGCCGGGCGGCACGGCAACAAGGGCGTGGTGGCCAAGATCCTGCCGGCCGAGGACATGCCTTTCCTCCCGGACGGGACGCCGCTCGACGTGGTTCTCTCCCCCCTGGGGGTCCCCTCCCGCATGAACGTGGGCCAGCTCTTGGAGACGATGCTGGGGTGGGCGGCCCACACGCTGGGCACCCAGATGGTCAACCCGGTCTTCGACTCCGCCAAGGAGGCCGAGATCTACGAGATGGTGCGCAAGGCCAAGGCCAAGCTCCGCGGGGACGGGGTGCCGGAGAAGTACCTTCCCACCGACGACTGCCGCATCACCCTCTACGACGGCCGCACCGGGCAGCCTTTCCAGGAGAAGGTCTCCATCGGCTACATGTACATCCTCAAGCTCATCCACTTGGTCGAGGACAAGATCCACGCCAGGTCGACGGGGCCCTACAGCCTGATCACCCGCCAGCCGCTGGGCGGCAAGGCTCAGTTCGGCGGACAGCGCTTCGGCGAGATGGAGGTGTGGGCCATCGAAGGGTACGGAGCGGCCTATGCCCTGCAGGAGTTCCTGACCGTCAAGTCCGACGACGTGACCGGGCGCACGAAGATGTACGAGGCCATCATCAAGGGAGAGCCTCCGCAGGCCCCGGGAACGCCGGAATCGTTCAAGGTCCTCATCAAGGAGCTCCAGGCCCTGGGCCTGAGCGCCGAGCTGCTCAAGCTGGGAAAGGCCGGGAAGCTGGCGGCGGGCGAAAAGGCCGTGCGCAAGGTGGAGGTGGCCTGAGATGGGATATAACCTCGCTATCGCGGAACGCAAACTCTCCTTCGGCGGAAAGAAGAAGAAGAAGGATCCCGCGCTCGACTTCACGAACTTCGACGCCATCCGGCTGTCGGTGGCCAGCCCCGAACAGATCCGGGCCTGGTCCTTCGGCGAGGTCAAGAAGCCGGAGACCATCAACTACCGCACGCTCAAGCCCGAGCGCGACGGACTTTTCTGCGAGCGCATCTTCGGCCCGGCGCGGGATTTCGAATGCGCCTGCGGCAAGTACCGCTGGATCAAGTTCAAGGGCATCGTCTGCGACCGCTGCGGCGTCGAGGTGACCGAGTCCAAGGTCCGCCGCGAGCGGATGGGGCACATCGAGCTCGCCGTGCCCGTCGTCCACATATGGTTCCTCAAGAAGACCCCATCGCGCATCGGCATCGTGCTGGACATGCGGACCGCGGACATCGAGCGGGTCGTCTATTACGCCATGTACGTGGTGCTCGACGACCTCGTCGACTCCAATGGACGGACCGTGTTCCACGCCACCGACCTCCTCTCCGAGGAGGAGATGCAGAAGGCCAGGACCGAGTTCGGCTCGAAGCTCAAGGTGGGCATCGGCGCCGGCGCCATCCACGACCTCTTGGCGAAGGTGGACCCCAAGAAAGAGGCCGAGCTGATGCACAAGCAGATCCCCTCGGTGACCTCCGAGGCGGAGCGCGCGCGCCTGGTGCGCAGGCTGCGCCTTTTGGAGAGCTTCGCCGACTCCGGCACCCGGCCGGAGTGGATGGTCCTCACCGTGCTTCCGGCCATCCCGCCGGAGCTCAGGCCCCTGGTCCCGCTGGAGGGGGGCCGTTTCGCCACCTCGGACCTCAACGACCTCTACCGGCGCATCATCAACCGCAACAACCGCCT